>JABDJW010000234.1 GCA_013002375.1 Acidimicrobiales bacterium
CACCGGTGCTCGGCGTGCGCGAGCTGCTGCTGAACCGCGGTGGGGAGTCCGCCGCGCTGGCCAATAATCCGCTGGTGTTCCCCGATGACGAAACCCGCCGGCGGCTGTTCACCTGGGGCAGCTTCGATGCCGACGTCGAAGCCGAGGTCGAAGTCCGTTTCGCTGACATCAGCGGCTGACCGAAAGGCAAGGGCGCGTGCACGAGTACACCCCCGAAATCGACGATCTGGCCGACGACCTGGTGGCGTTCGCCCGGGCCCGCACTCGACTCGACCCCATCGCGCTCGACCATCCCCGTACCGAGGCCGAACTGCGGGCCAGCTGTGGGCCGACGGTGACGCCGGCCGGTATCGGCGGCAACGAGGCGTTGCGCCTGTTTCGCGAGGTGCTGGCGCCGGCCTGTCTGTCGGTGGACTACACCAAGTACCTGGCCTTCGTCCCGGCCGCGCCGACCGAGGCGTCGGTACTGTTCGACCTCGTCGTCGGGGCTCACTCGATCTACGGGGGGTCGTGGATCGAGGGCGCGGGCGCGGTCTACGCCGAGAACGAGGCATTGCGGTGGTTGGCCGATCTGGCCGGCATGCCGGCCAGCACCGGTGGGGTCTTCGTCCCCGGCGGCACGATCGGCAACCTCTCGGCCATGGTGGCGGCCCGAGGACACGCCCAGGCCCGTCGCGGCGGCAACCGCCCGGATCGCTGGGCCTTTCTCGCTCCCGAGACATCGCACTCGTCGGTCGATTCCGGCGCCCTGGTGATGGACGCCGACGTGATTCCGGTGGCCGTCGACGACCGCTATCGGATGACCGGCCCCGCGGTTGCCGCCGCGCTCGACGAGCACGGCGATCGCGTCGCCGGCGTCGTCGCCACCGCCGGCACGACCAACCTCGGCATAATCGACGAGCTGTCGACGATCGGGCCGGTGTGTCGCGAACGAGGGGTGTGGTTGCACGTCGATGCCGCCTACGGAGGTGCGGGATTGGCCGTACCGGAGATTCGGCCGCTGTTCGCCGGCATCGAGCATGCCGACAGCTACATCGTCGACCCTCACAAGTGGCTGTTCGCCCCCTTCGACTGCTGCGCGCTGCTCTACCGAGAACCCGATGATGCCCGCGCCGTGCACGCCCAACACGCCGGCTACCTGGAGTTCCTCGACGCGTTCGGGGACTGGAACCCGTCGGACTTCGCGATCCACCTCACCCGTCGAACGCGTGGCCTACCGTTCTGGTTCTCGCTCGCCACCCATGGCACCGACGCCTACGCCGACGCCATCCGGGTCACCATCGACTTGGCCAACGATGCCGCGCAACAGATCGAGGCCAGCGAGCATCTCCGCCTGGTCGTCGAGCCGTCGCTGTCGATCGTCGTCTTCGAGCGGATCGGCTGGGACGCGGCCCAGTACCAGGCGTGGACCGAACAGATGATGGAAGACGGCACCGCGTTCGTCGTGCCATCGCGCCACGACGGCCAACCCGTGTTCCGCTTCTGCTACGTGAACCCCCGCACCACACCTGACGAAACGGCCAGCATCATCGCGGCCCTCGCCTAGCGCGACCGACGTCGTCGCTACTTCACCAGCGGGAAGACGAGGTCGACGAGTTCTTCGGGCGGCAGGGCCGCGCCGGCTGCGGAGTTCAACAACCCGATGACGGCCATGAGGTGCGAGCGTTCGGGCAGGAGTTTGTCATCAGTCCAGATACCGGCGGCCTGATCGAGTCCGATGGCCAACCGCACGGCCATCTGGTTGATCCGGCTGGTGAGGAAGTCGTCATCGGTCGGTGCGGTCTCGAGGGAGATGGCCATACCGGCGCGGACCAACGCTCGATGATCCCGGGTGATCGTCGCGATGCGGAGCAGGTGGCGGCGAACCCGCTGGTTGATCTCCATGGTGGGCTGCCCGAGGTCGAACTCGAGTTGATCCATGACCGAGATGACATATTCCTCCAGCTCGGAGCACACCAGCTCCGAAAGCGAGCCGTAGCGGTTCAGGATCGTCTGGGCCGAAACCCCGGCCTCGGCGGCCACGTGTTCGACCCGCAGATCCTGATAGCCCCGCAGCTTCAGCTGGTTCACGACGGCGGCCCGGATGGCGGCCCCGGCGTTGTGCACCGCCGAGGGCGTCTGCCGCTCGCGAACCCGGAGCGTCTGCTCGGCGGCGACCTCCCGTACGAGATCCTCGACCCGGTCGGGCTCGTCGTCGACCGGCCGGCTCATCGTCGGAAAGAAGGCGAGCGTGACCCACGTCAGGAGTTCGTCGTCGACCGCGTCAGGATCGACCCGGGCTCGCAGCATCAGCCCTTCGGTGAGCGCAGTGAAGACCGTCGCCGCGATCTTGGCGTCGAAGGGAGCCCGGAATTCTCGTTCCCAGTCTCGGAACAGGTGATCGAAGCCTTGGGCGACGCGATCGTCGATGCGGCGATATAGCGTGCGGAACGCCTCGGCGACCTCTGGATCCTTCTGCCCGACCGACCACGCCAGCATCTGCAGGGTGGTGACCGGGTCGCTCTTCGCCAGCAGCCAGTTGGAGCGGCTGACGTCTTCGAGCACCTTGACGACATCGCCCCCCGATTCCGAGAGGCTGTGCTGCACCATCGAATCCACGATCTCGTCGGTGACCGCCGAACGCTCGGCGGCCAGCGAGCGCCGGAAGAGTTCCCGCAGAAGATCCTGTTTGGTGGGGAAATGGTTGTAGACGTTGCGGCGGCTCCACTTGGCGTGACGCCCGACCTTCTCGGGTGACAGGCCGGCCTCGAGCACCTCGAGGCCTTCCTCCAGCAGCAGGCGCGCCGCGGCGACGACGAGCCGATCGCGACCGTCTGGTATATCGCTCGGTTCGGGTGCGGTTTCCAGCCAAGACATGCGATATCAACGTTCACACACTGTGAATCAAATCGCAATTTTGGGGTTCGACGTCAGGCTGCAGCGTCTGCTTGACTCACCACAACGAGCGGGCGGAACCGCCTCGTTGACCACAAATCGTGAGGATGCCTCGCAACGGCGCCGGGCACCCCATGCAGGGAACCTGGACTCCGGGGCTTGCGGGTGGCAAGCCCCGGGTTTCTTTTTCGGCCGTCCGGCGAAACCGGTGAGACGGGTGACGAAGTTGGTTCGGGTTACCCGACACCGCGCAGGTCGACGACGAAGACGAGGGTCTCATCGGGACCGATGACGCCGCCGGCGCCGGACGAGCCGTAGGCCATATCGGGCGGAATGGTGAGTTGACGACGGCCGCCGACCCGCATGCCGGCGACCCCTTGGTCCCAGCCGGTGATGACCTGACGAGCGCCGAGCCCAAAGGTGAACGTGTCGTTGCGATTCCAGCTGGCATCGAACTCCTGGCCGGTCGACCACGCCACGCCGGCGTAGTCAACGGTGACCTGCATACCGTCCGTCGCTTCCTGACCCTCGCCGACCACGAGATCGATCACTTCGAGGGCGCTCGGCGGCGGTCCGTCGGGCACGGTGATCACGGGCTTCTCACTGGTATCCATGACCGAGACGCTACCGTCTCGGTGCGCTACTCCGGCCGTTGGACCAACATCGCCGCGGGGAGTGCCGGCGTCGATTCGCCCGTGCCGACGGCCCGCAGCCGAATGGCGGGAGCGCCGGCGTCGACGAGCGCGGCCACGATCTCTGCGGCTCGGGCCTGCGACAGGAACTGGTTCGTTGCGGCTGACCCCAAACGGGTCGTCGTGGCCCGCACGTCGAATCGGGTCTCCGGCGCGGCTTCGACGAAGCGAACCCAGTCGGCCAAGGTCTCGGCGTCGATCCGCTGGCCGTGGCGGCCCGAGAGCGGCGCAACCGGCAGGGTGGGGGCTGCGTCGGTCACGACGAGCGGCACGCCGAGATCGGCCGCGAGGCGATCGAACTGTTCGAGTTCGGCCGCCCCGTGACGAGCCGCGGTGGTTTCGATTCGGAGCGGTCCCTCGAGCACCGACGATTCGACCCAGAGGTGATCCCGCACGACCGCCCGGTCGAACACCGCCTCGGCGGCCTCGATGATGTCATCGGCGCGCCGACGGCTGCCGACGATGCCCGCCACGATCACGTTGTCGTCGGTCGAGACGGTGACGATCGGTTCGGTCGGAGGCGCGGGTTCCGCATCCAGACAGACCGGATCGCTCGTCGTGGAATCGCCGTCGAGCGAGGCTCGGATGTGTACACAGACGGCTTGGTCGTAGCCCACCTCGATCGCGAACGGCGGGCCATCAACGGCCTGACCTGGCGCGGCTGATTCATCGACCTCAGGTGCCGCTGCGGCTTCGGGAGAATCGGTGACGATGACCCGGTATGCGAACTCGTCTTCGGCGGCCCAGGACACGGTCGCCGTCGCGGCAGCGGTGCGGATGAGAGCGACGTCGCCGGGTGCAGCCAGCGGCGGCGTCCGATCGAGATACCAGAACCCACCGGCGGCGGCGCCCACGAGGAGCAGGGCCGCGAGCAGCATCGGGGCCCGCGACTTCTTGGTGGGTTCGGGTTGAGGGGCCGGCCGGGCGCGGGTGGGGTTGTCGTCGACCGCGACTCGAGGTCGGCGCAGGGGCGAGTGATCGGCGATCTCCTGCATCTCGATCCGCTCGGGAGCGTCGCGGCCGCTTCGGAAGCCTGGGGCGGGGCGGTCTTCATCGGGGTCGAACGGTGACTCCCGGGTCGAGGGGTCCGGCGCGCGATCGGCCGGCCCGGCCGGTTCATCGGCAGCGGGATCGGGGGCGAGGGGGTCGGGCGGCACCGGAATGGCCGCCAAGCCGGGTGGCAGCGGCGGCGGGGGAGTGGTTTTCGGCGCCTCGACCACCGGCGGTGATCCGGCCAGCTTCTTGATTTCGGCGTCGAGTGCGGTCGCCAATTCGCCGGCGGAGGCGAAACGCTGCTCGGCCTGCTTCGCGGTGGCCCGTTGGATCAGTTTGCGGACCGATGCCGGGACGGTCGCCGGCAACGCCTCGAACGGCAACGGCTCCTCGAGTATCTGTCGGATCAGCACCGCCTGGCTGGTCGCTGTTTCGGAGCCGAATGGCGGGTGTCCGGCCAGGAGTGCATAGAGGGTTGCGCCGAGCGCATACACGTCGCCGGACCGACTCGGCCCTTCGCCGTCGAAGCGCTCGGGAGGTGTGTACGAGGGCGTGACCATCGCGCCGGAGATGCTGGTCGTCTGCCCGACCAACTCGGCGATACCGAAGTCGGCCAGACGCGGTTGACCGCCGTCGTCGATCAGGATGTTCGAGGGTTTGATGTCGCAGTGGAGTACATCGCGCCGGTGGGCTTCTTCGACGCCACCGGCGATGGTCTGGATGTGGCTGAGCGCCTCGGTGATCGGCAACGGTCCGTGATCGTCGATGTGATCCTTCAGCGAACCGCCGGGGCAATAGGGCATGACCAGATACGGGTCGTCATCGCCGGTGTAGCCCGATGAGTAGATGGTGAGAAGACCGGGGATGCCGGACAGGCGGCCCATCGACTTCCGCTCGCGGTCGAAGCGACGCCGAACCACATCGCCTCCGCCGGCCCGAAGGACTTTGACCGCGACGACGCGATCGTGCACGGTGTCGCGCGCCCGGTACACGTGCGCGTTCCCGCCACTTCCGATCAGTTCGAAATCCTCCAGGTCGCCGATCGCCTTCACCAGAAGCGTCTCGCGGTTTGGTCGGCCGGTGGGCCGGCGGGTGGGGTCGGGAAGTGCACCGAGCCAGTCTTGTGCATCGCACCCATCATGGGCCCATCCGCGGTGGCAGCCGGGTGGCCCGGTTCGGCCCCGCGGTCTCCACCGCCGGTGCGGTCACCGTGACCCTCGGCGTGCTCGAACTCGACGATGGCCGCACCTACGACGCCGAGCTGCTTTGCGGCCGCAACGCCGGCTCGAATGGTGATCCCGAACCTCGCGCTCAGCTCGTTTCCGGCCACCGGTCGGCGTTCATCATCGCGTCGGTGCCGCCGTCGACGAACAGCAGCGTTCCGGCCATGAAATCGGCGGCTGGCGACAACATGTGGTGCACCCAGGAACCGATTTGGTCCGGCGTGCCGAAATCGCCGGTCGGCACGGTGAAGGCTCGGATGAGCTCGCCGAACTGTGGATCGTCGAGGCCGCCCTGGAGCAGCGGCGTGAGCGTGGCTCCGGGAGCGATCGCGTTGAGGCGGATGCCGGAGCCGGCCCATTGTTCGGTCGGCGCGTGACGGCGAACGAACCGGGCCACCGCGGTCTTGGCGCCCGCGTAGGCGATGTGCATGGCCATGTCGCCGAGCTCGTCGAGGGCCGTGTGCGCGCCGGCCTCGTCCATGGCGATGCAGGCATCGACGACCGAGGACGGAATCGGACCTCCACACGTCGTCGAATTCGACGAGATGGCCACGACCTTGGCGATGCTTTCGCTCGCGACCAATGCATCGTGCAGGCCGCTGAGGAAGCATTCGGTGCCGAACCAGTTGATGGTGAGCATCTTGTGAGGGTCGAACGGCGGTCCGACGCCGGCCGACGTCACCAAGCCATCGAGTACGCCACCGCTCTGCTCGACCGCCGCCGCGACCGCGCCCGCCCTACCATCCGCGGTGGACAAGTCGGCTTCGATCTCGGCGTCCAACAGGTCGACGCCGATGACGGTGTGGCCGTCGGCCTCGACCAGTGCTCGGGTAGCGGCGCCGATGCCCGACGCGGATCCGGTGATGACGTAGTTGCCCATGGCCACTTCCTACCACCCTTCCTGCCGGAGAACGATGTGCGCCCGCCCTCCAAAACGGCAACGGCCCCACCCGCCGGCCGGACGCCCGGGGGAGGGACCAGTTGTGGGTCTGGGGCCTGGTCGCCGCGGTCAGCCGCCGCTGGTGGCTCGCTGCTGCTGCGCCTGCTTTTTCACCTTGTTGCTGGTGGCCCGGAGCATTTCGGCGGTGCGGCGAAGCTGTTGGGTGTAGGTGCCGTTCCACTGGTTGCGGAAGTTGTCGGCGTCGCGACCCTTCCACCAGGTTCCGGAGACTTGGCTGGAGATGGAGCGGATGAGGCCGTCGATGGTGCCGGCTTCTTGGTTGAACTTGTTGGCGAGTCGATCCATTTGTTCGACGTCTGCACCGAGCTGAGCCATGGTGTTGGTTCCTTTTCGCTTGCGGTTGGTGTTGTTGATTCCCAACGTACGGAACCGGCCACCAGGCCGAAATGGGGACCAATCCCCGGTCTGGGTAGTCTCGCGACGTGGTTGAACCGGGCCAGGAGCCCGAGCACACCCCGCCGATGTCAGGATCGAATTCGATGTGCGTGGCGACGGTGGTTCTCGAAACCGGGCGGGTCGCCATGACCGAGCCGGTCACCATGCTGCGGCTCGAAGCGCCCGGCGGTGTGGTCGAGGTGACCGCGCACTGTCGGGCCGGCAAGGTCGAGTCGGTGGCGATCACCAACCTGGCGTCGTTCGTCGGGCGGAAGGATGCACCCTTGGAGGTGGAAGGGTTCGGCACGCTTCGGGTCGACACCGCTTTCGGCGGAGACAGCTTCGTGTTGGTCGATGCGGCCGATCTTGGTTTCTCGGTGACCCCCGATGAAGCTGCCGATCTCGCTCGGGCCGGTCGGCAGATCACAGAGGCGGCCAACGAGCAGCTCGGTTTCGCCCACCCGGATCCGTCGTTGGCCTGGCATCACCTCTCGTTCTGCCAGCTCGCCGGACCCGTCGAACGAATGACGGGTGGGCTCGCCATGACCAGCGCCACGGTCATCGATCCCGGCAAGCTCGACCGCTCGCCGACCGGCACGGGTCTGTCGGCCCGCATGGCGCTGTTGGTCGAGCGCGGTGATATGGCGATCGGCGACGCGCTCACGATGCGATCGATCATCGGCTCGACGTTCGTCGGCGTGGTCGACGCCGCAACCGAGGTCGCCGGCCGGGCCGCGATCGTGCCGACCATCACCGGTCGGGCGTGGATCACGGGCCGGACCCAGCACCTGCTCGACCCCACCGACCCCTGGCCGCAGGGCTACCGTCTGGGCGACACCTGGGGCTAGGGGTGGCCCGAACGGCGGCGCGCTCGGACTCATCGAACACGTAGTCGGCGGTCGACACGGAGATGTCGGCGGTGGGGATGATCACGACCGTATCGACACCGTCGGTAATCGCAGCCGGGAAGATCGGCTCGAGCCGATCGCAAAGGCCATCGAAGTCGGTGTGGATCATTCCGAATGAGAGGGCGATGAGTCGGAGCATGAGGCGGGTCACGAGCATTGGACGAAGGAACAATCCTGGCGGCTGCCTAGAGATGGTCGGGGAACGCGACCTGCACCAGCCCGAAGGCGCCGCGGTTCACGACGTAGCCGCGTCCCGGCGGCCAAACCGGCGGACCGGTACGGGGGAGCACGACGCCGAGCAGATCGCCGTCGAAGTCGGGATCGGGGGCCAGCAGGATGCCGCGCTTGTTGTCGCGCAGGTCGGGAATGGCGTTGCCGTAGGCCCGGCGGGCCACCGCGCTCTCGGTCGCGGCGATGACGTAGATGGGGTGCGACCGGGCCAGCCGCATCAGATCGACCATCGCGAAGTCGGCATCGGTCTCGAGCAGTTCGGTCAGATCGTCGATGAACAGGTACTGCGGCCGCGGTGGTGGCTCGATCTCGAACTCGGTGGTGAGGTCACGGATGATGTTGGCCGCGTCCTCTTCGCCCATGCCGACGTTGTTCCACCAGCTGGCGCTGCCCAGGCTGACGGCCCGGGCCGAGACGAAGTGCATGTCCGCATGCCCGACGTCGTGGATGCGGTTGGCCAAGGTGGCCAGGGTGGTCGACCGTCCGCTCTGGCGGGGGCCCGAGATCATCAGGTGGGAATCGATCGGCACGTCGGACGGGCCCAGGGTGGCATCGGCCATGCCGAACACCACCGAGGCCGGCGAATCGGAATCGGCCGGTAGTGCATCGAGGTTGAGTTCCTCGGCGAGCACCCTGATCGGTGGTGCCTCGGCCGCGTCGTTGCGCCGGAGTAGCTCGGCCAGTTGGTCGATGGCGGTGGCCTGGGCGTCGCCGTCGGGTCGGCCGCCGAGTACCGCGAGCTGCACCTCGAGGTCGTCGAGGATGCCGCGCCCGGGCGGGCTGGTGGAGGTCAGCATGTGCTTGGGAACGCCGGCCGAGGTGTATTCGTCCTCGTTGGCCAGGCGTTGCACCAGGTGACGGGGGACCGAACCGGCGATGGCCATCGGGAAGGTCGAGCGGCGGTTGCCGGTCATCACCAGGTGTACGCCGACCTGGCGGCCGTCGCTCAGAAGCCGCGGCACCAGATCGAGCCACTTGCCGGCTTCGATGCGGTCGTAGGCGACGCTAAAGCCACCGAAGCTGTCGATCATCAAGATGATGCGAGGCAGGTCGGGGTCGCCGTCGGGATCGCGTCGGTACTCGCTGAGCGAGCCGGCGCGGACCTGGGCGAATCGAACGGCGCGGGATTCGATTTCGTCCTGGATCGTCCGGAACAGGCGCACGACCCGCTCGTGCTCGTCACCCGACACCACGGCACCCACATTGGGGAGCGGTTCCAGCATGGCCAGGCCCCGACCGGCGAAGTCGAGCGCGTAGACCTGGGGCGCCGGACCGCTCTGCACCAGCGCCGAAGCGATCGCGATCGAGCGAAGCGCAACCGTCTTGCCCGAACCCGAGGTCCCCATGATGAGCATCGAGCCGTCGACCTCGGGGTGGAACGCCACCAGCCGCTGATCCTGATGGTGGGGGTCGTCGACGACCCCGAGAACCAGGGCCGAATCGTCGGTGCTGCGGGGCAGTTTGGCCAGGTCGTAGCTGGACACCATCGGCGGCTGCCACGGTTTCCGGGGCGCGGGGACCCCCTCGAGCTGGGCCGCCTTTTCGAGGACGGTCACCATGCGTTCGAGGTCGGTCTCGCCGGGATCGACCTCCTCGACCTTCTTGCCGCTGGGCCACGCCACCCGCTCGCTGAATCCGAAATCGCTGATCGCGATACCCGGCCCGCTGTCGTCGAGGCCGGTGTGGCCCCCGACGTAGGCGCTCTGGAAGGCGATCAGTTCCTTGGGGCCGATTCGCGCGACGGCGCGGCCGGGCAGGCTGCGTTCGATCTGGCCGGCGGCCGGCGAGCCGACGACGTCTTCGCTGTCGTCGTCGTCGGCCATCCGCAAGGCGATGCGCAGGTTGGTGTTGGCCCGGATCTGGGGCGTCACGACACCGGCCGGCCGTTGGGTGGCCAGGACCAGGTGGAGCCCCAACGAGCGGCCCCGAAGAGCCACGTTGACGACCCCTTCGACGAACTCGGGAACCTCCTGCACCAACGCCGCGAACTCGTCGACGATGATCAACAGCGATGGTGGTGTGCCGGGAATCTCCCGCTTCTCCATCTCGACCAGGTCCTTGGCGCCGTGCTGCTCGAGGATCCGCTCGCGATGATGCAGCTCGGCGTTGAGCGAGATCAGGGCCCGTCGCACCCCGTTGGTGTCGAGGTCGGTCACCATGCCGACAGTGTGGGGCAGGTGCACGCATTCCTTGAAGGCCGCGCCACCCTTGTAGTCGACGAGCAGGAAGGTGATGCGGTCGGGGCTGTGCGTCGCGGCGAGCGAGGCCACGTAGCTCTGGAGGGTCTCGGACTTGCCGGCGCCGGTCGTTCCGCCGACCAGGGCGTGCGGTCCGTCGTGGCGGATGTCGAGGCTGAACGTCGCTCCCGCGCCCTGGCCGACCGGGGCCCGCAGCGACTGACCATGGGGCATGTTCCAGCGCTCGATCACCATCTCGGGGCGATCCATGATCTTGGCGCCGCCGAGCAGGTCGACCAGGCTGACCTGGGAGGGGATGTCGCCCCCGGCCGCGCCGCGTCCGCTCACATCGACCACCGGCGCCAGCCGGCAGGCCATGGCCTCGGCATGGGGGAGGGGGATGCCCTCGAACCGCACCGGCTCGACCACGTCGCCGGTGGCCGCGAACCCGACGCGCGCCGACACGCCGTCGGTCTCGATCTCGATGAGCGCGCCGCACGGCTTCGGCAGGCGGTGACGGGCGCCGCCCACCCAACAGAAGAACACGCTGGCCGCGGGGCCGTGTTCGAGCAGGTCCATCAGCCGGGACCGTTCGACCGGAAGCGATTCGTCGATCAACACCACGATGGCCGGGGTGCTGATCGCCGGACCATTGTGGTTGTCCCGGCCGAGCTCGACCCGTTCGGCGATCAGCCCTTCGAGGCGGGTGAGCAGTTCGAGACAGGCGTGCGAGGTACTGCCGAAATGGCGGCGGCCCAGGGGGCTGGTCGTCTGCCGGGTGTGGGGCAGCCACTTCATCCACTCCCACTGCCCGGCCACTTCGTCGGCCACCATGGCGCACAGCACCAGTTCGGCCGGGCTGTGCATGCCGGCGACCTGGACGACGATCGATCGGGCAACCGATTGTGCGGCCTCGGGCGGGCCGGCGATCCCGATGCCGCCGACCTCGGGCAGCGAGACGCCGAGCGGCACCCCTTCGGCAACCGCGAATCGGTCTGGGATCTCGGCCAATTCGGCCAGCAGTTCCCTGTCGCCCTGTTGGGGCATGTTCAGCCGGCTTCGCGAGGGCAGGTCGGCGGTGCCGAATCGGGCGGTCAGGAAGTCGACATCGGCGGGCTCCCGCTCCCACAGCCGCATCGAGAGCGTCTGCACGATGCCGGTATAGTCGCCCACGATCGGTGTCTCGTCGTGTCGCCCGGCAAACTCGACCGCCCGTTCCTGTTCGAGCATCTCGATGACGCCGGTGACTGCCGCCCGGTGTTCCTCGGTCTTCTCCTTGAAGTCGAGGCGGCCGCCCCGCTTCGATTCCCAGGCGCTGCCCATCATCATGATCGGCGACATCAGAAGGAACAACGAGCCGACCAGGTTGCCGGGAAAGGCCACGAGAAACACCACGCCGAGGGCCATCGGAATCAGCGACGCGATCATCGGCAGCCGTTGCTTGTTCGGCTTGTCCGGCGGCTGGGGCAGGTCGAGGGCCAGGCCGGGGTAGGGCTTGGAAATGCGGGGCGGTCGGTTGAACTCGACCCGGTTGCCCCGCACCTGGCCGAGATCGGGCTTGCCGCCGAAGTGCTTGATCGAGAGCACCGAGTCCCCGATGAGCAGCGCGTCGCCGGGGCCGACGCGGGTCGGTCGGTTGATGAACGAATCGTTCACCGCGATGCCGTTGGTGCTGCCGAGATCGACGATCCTGACGCCCTCGTCGATCAGCACCAGCCCGTGCGACCGCGAGACCAGGTCGCCGTCGAGGGTGATGTCGTCGGCCGCTCCCCGTCCGATCGTGTTGGCGCCGAAACAGAGGTCGATCGTCTCGCCCGCGTTGGCGCCGGTCAGCACCGTTGCTCGGGCGCCGACTCGACGAGGGGGATTGGCCCCGTCGGCCGCGAGCGCGGGGTCGACGACCTCGATGACGTCGCCGCTGTGCAGATCGCAGGTCGATGCCGGTAGGTGCGGCGGCAGGATCTCGCCGGTCCGCCCCACCCGCACGGTTCCCGGGTCGCTCCGATCGGGAGCGATCTCGGCGGCGAGCTCGGCCACCGATGTGTCGTCGCCGAACTCCGCCACGATGTCGTCGAGGCGGTCAGCGGTTCTGAGGCGGAGGAGCAGTGTCTTCATGGTGTGTGGCGGGATCGGCTGTTGGATTCTCGCCAGGGACGGGCACCCGCTTCACCACAAGGCGGTGCAGTAGAATGGCGCCGATGTCCGATGCTGATCGCACCCTGGTGGTCGATTTCGTGGGCGAGGTCAGCGAGCTCGCGCCAGGTGACATGCTGACCTTCGGTCGTGATGCCGATCTCTCGATCGACGACAACCAGTTCCTGCACCGCCAGCTCGGCCGCTTCGAGTACAAGAACGGCTCGTGGTGGGTGACCAACGTCGGTCGCACGATGGCCCTCGACGTGCTCGACAAGGCATCGCATTCGCAGTCGCGGGTCGCGCCGGGCCGGGGTGCGCCGATCGCATTCGAGCACATGGTGATCCGCTTCACGGCCGGCCCGACCACCTACGAAATCG
>JABDJW010000246.1 GCA_013002375.1 Acidimicrobiales bacterium
GCTCTATGGTGAGCAATATGTCCCTTCTCCGTGAGAAACGATGACCCAGCCTTTTGCCTCCACGATCACCGATGGCATCGCCGAGCTCGTGCTCGACAATCCGCCGGTCAACGCCTTCAACTGCGCCGATCAATTCGCGATGGCTGCAGAAATCGAGGCGCTCGGCCACAACGACGACGTGCGGGTGATCATCATCGCGGCCGAGGGCAAGGGGTTCTTCGCCGGTCTCGACATGAAGGAGATGGCCGCTCACCCCGAGCGCATCGTCGAAGGCAATCACAGCAACTACGACACCTTCGAAGCGGTGCACCGCAACCCCAAGCCGGTGATCGTCGCCTGCCACGGCTACGTGCTGGGCGGGGGTATCGGCATCTGCGGGTCGGCCGACATCATCGTGGCCGCCGACGACTCCACCTTCGGCGTGCCCGAGGTCGATCGGGGCGGCATGGGCATGGGGGCCCATCTCGAGCGCATGTTCCCGGTCCAGAAGGTTCGTTACATGTACTTCACCGGCGAGATGATCACCGCGGATGAGGCCTACCGGCTGGGCGCGGTCGAGCGGGTGGTGCCCCGGGGCGAGGAACGGGCGGCCGCTCGCGAAATCGCTGAGAAGATCGCGGCCAAGTCGCCGGCCATGATCAAGATCGCCAAGCGGTCGTTGAACGGCGTCGAGAACGGCAACCTGGAGGACAAGTACCGGTGGGAGCAGGGCTTCACCTTCGAGGCGTACACCATCGGTGACAGCCAGGAAGCGCGCGACGCATGGGTTGAGGGGCGCGAGGCCGAGTTCGACAGCTAGCCGGCCGGCCGGCCGATCAACAGCCGAGCGCTCGGCGGGTCGGCATTGAACGGCTCGCCGAAGAACCCGGGGTTGTCGACGAGGCCGAGCAGGTACTGGTCGCCATGTTGCGACGCCGCGGTCAGGAGGCTGTCCGTGCCGAGCAGTCGTGGGTCGGATTCGACCAACCAGCGACCGTCCTCGGCAAAGATCAGATGCAACTGGGTCAACCACTGGTCGCCCTTGTTCCAGGATTCGATGGCGCCGATGACCCCCGCCGAGCCGGGCGGTTCGCCCCAGAACTCGATGTGGTGGTCGCGCGGTCGGTTCAGCAGCTCGCCGGCCAGCACCGGTTCGACCTCGGGGTGGTCGGGCATCGACAGGAAGGGACCGCCGTTCCAGTCGATGGCCAAGCGGCCGTTGCCGCTGTCGCCGGCACGGTGTTGCTCCGCGCTCGGCTTCCAGCTGCGGCCGTCGACCGATGTCCATGTGCCGCCGGGAAGGTTGACCACGACTTCGCCGTTGCGCACCACGGCGAATGGGTCGGCGGGCGGACCGCTGGCCAGCTCGGCGGGTAGATCCACGGCGGTGAAGGTCACGCCGTCGACGGACGTGAACACGTCGACCACGCTGCCGAAGGCGAGAAGGTCCTCGAAGCCGGCGTCGGCGGCAGTGATCGACCGAACCAGCTCGGGCGGGGGTAGATCGGGATCACAGCCCTGGCTCCGGATCTCTTCGCTCTGGTCGCCGTCGCGCATGACCTCCATCAACATGGGCAACACACACTGCTGACCGACGACCGAGGCATCGAAGATGTTCATCCCCGCCGGCGTGGGGATGATCGAGTAGTCCGAGTTCTCGAACTCGCGGGGTACGAGGGATTCGAGGTTGACGTTGTAGGTCTGGACGACGACGGTGACCAACACGTCGTCGAGCGGCAGGACGCTCACCTGGGCGTTCTGGAGTCGCAGCACATTTCGATCGCCGTCCAGCGCCTGGACCGGAAGCTCGATCTCTTCCCACCGGTCACCGGTCCAGCGCCCGAGCACCGCGACACCCGGCTCGGCCAGGAGGCTGGTGGTACCGGCCAGCACCTCGCCGGCGTATTCGATCAGCGTGTTCGCGCCGGCGGGCGGATCATCGGCCTGGTCCCACGTGAGGCCTCCATCGTCGGATTGGAAGAACTCGCCTCGGGCCACCCCGCCTTCGAACATCATCATGTCGAAGTCCGCGCCACCGACGGCCAGCAGCTGGGTGTCGGTGGCGATGATGTCGGTCGCGGCGAACGGAATCTCGATCGAGGTCCAGGCCCCCTGGGTGAACACCGCACCGAGTTGATCGGCGTTGTCGGGGTCCGGTTCGGCGAGTGCGCTTCGCGGAGTCTCGTCCTCGTCGCCGAGCATCGCGATGGCGACGATGCTCGCGGCGGCGAGAGCGGTGATCACAAACCCGACGAGCACGATGACCTCGGCTCGTGTCCGATCCTCACCCATGGATGAACGGTACCGTGTCGCCATCGGTGCAGAACCGCGGACCGACTTCGGTTACCCTGGCCGGACCGGCAACGGAGGGGGAGCCCGATGCGAATGACGAACCGCGTGTGCGTGGTGCTTGCCGCGGCCGCGATTCTCGCGACCGCGTGTGCGGGCGACCCGGAGGGACCCATCGAACTCGAGGGCGCAGCCGAGGTTCAGGGCGCGGTGGAGACCGTCGCGCCGGCCACCGAGGCACCTGATCCGATCGAGGCGCCCGAACCGGCCGTCATCGTGCCGGTCGAGCAGTACTACCAGGATGCCGAGGCCTTCCAGGATGCGCCCAACGACGCGTCGCTCCCGCCCTTCGTCCCCGACAGCCCCGCCGGCGTGTACGGCTTCTCCCGCTACGTGTTCCAGAACGAGGACGACGGCGTGGTGCCGACCCTGATCGAAGGACCCCGTGGCCAACAGGTCCGTTGTCAAGAGGTCGAGCAGCTGTGTTCGTACCTCGAGCTCAAGGAGCTGCACGAGAGCGGCGAAGAAATACCCGACTACCTGGGTATGGATCGCGACGAACTGGGCGAACTGGTCGAACAGCTCGACATCGTCGAGCAAGCGGTCAACGAGTTCAACACCATCGAGGAGGCCTGTGCCGCGGGCTTCAGCATCGGAAGTTCCCAGAACCCCAACATGGGCATCCATGCGACGAGCCCCTTCAGTAGTTGGGGTGGATTCGATCCGGCCAAGCCGCAGATGGTGCTCTACGCCCGTGATGGTGGCGAGCTGCTCACCCAGGCCGAGCAGGGTGATTGTGTCGGCGGCGAGTGGACCGGCGACCCGGGCTACGAGTCGGTCGGTGCGGTGTTCACCACCCCGATGACCGAGGAACACCCCGATGCCTTCGCCGGGCCGATCGACAACTGGCACATCCACTACAACACCTGCGCCGGTTCGCCCGAGGAGGGCGGCGAGGACGCGGTCGTCGCCAACGAGGACGCCACCCTCGGTTCTCGCGAGCGGTGCGAAGCGAGCGGCGGTGCCTTCATGGAGATCATCCCGGTCTGGATGATGCACGCCTACGTCGATCCCGACTACGACGCCCAGGGTGGCGTCTTCGCCATGTTCAACCCCGCGATCTGGCCGCTGTCGGACCCCGATGCCATCGCCGAGACCCGCACCGAGAACGTCGATGGCGCGACCACTGCGCCGATCACCAACTTCGACTTCGGCGAGATCAGGGTCGGCACGGGCGAATCGGTCGTGTTCACCAACTCCGACAGCGTGCCCCACACCGTCACCGGTGGGCTGCCCGGCCAGCCGACCGGCGAGTTCGATTCGGGGGTCTTCGGCACGGGCCAGACCTTCGAGACCTCGTTCGATGCACCCGGTGAGTACGCGCTGTTCTGCGTCCTCCATCCCCAGATGACCGGCACCATCACGGTCGAGTAGTGCCTGCCGTGCATCCGCTGACCGGTCTGCGAGTACTCGAACTCGGTTCCGGCACCGCGCTGCCGTATCTGGCCAAGCTGCTCGTCGATGCCGGTGCCGAGGTGGTGAAGGTCGAATCGCCGATGGGCGATCGGTACCGGCGCTCCACGTCGTCAGGTCACCAAGTGCCGGCCGGTGAAGATGGCGCCTGGTTTCGGTTCCTGAACGCCGGCAAGTCGAGCATGGTGCTCGACCTCGAGCAGCCGGCCGATCACGACCGGCTCGTCGGTTTGGTCGCCGACGCGCACCTGGTGCTCGACGACCACCGGCCCGTCGATGCGCACCGCCTGAACATCGCGCCGGGCGACCTTCGGGCCATGAACGCGGGGGCGGTGGTCGCCACCCTCACCCCGTTCGGCGCCGATGGCCCCTGGGCCGATCGGCCGGCGACCGATTTCACATTGCAGGCGCTCACCGGTTCGACCGATGCACGGGGCACGCCCGGCGAGGAGCCCTACGCGGTCGGCGGCGAGCTCGGCGCCTTCGTCGCGGCGTCGATGGCCGCCCCGACCGTCGTCGTCATGGCCCTCGCCGCTCGCGCCACCGGGGTCGGTGCCGTGCTCGACATCTCGCAGTTCGAGGCGATGATGCACGGCTTCCAGGTGTATCGCCGCACCTACGACGAATTCGCGCCGGAATACCGGCCGGGCCGCCAGATCGAGATCCCTTCGGTCGAACCGGCCCTCGATGGCCAGGCCGGCTTCACCGCGGTCACCGGCCAACAGTGGTCGGATTTCTGCGCCATGGTCGGTGCGCCCGAGTTGGCCGAGGACGAGGGCCTGGTCAGCTTCGACGGCCGCATGGCGCGCCGCGACGAGGTGTGGGCCAAGATCCGCTCGTTCACCCGGACCAAGACCGTCGACGAACTGGTCGAGCTGGCCACCGCGTTCCGCATCCCGACCGGGCCGGTCGGCACCGGCGACAAGATCGCCGACTTCGATCACTTCGTCGAGCGCGGCGTGTACGTCGAGAGCGCGCATGGTTTCCGGCAACCGCGGCCGGCCTACCAGTTCGGCGAATCGACGCTCGCGCCGTTTCGGCCGGCCCCCGCGCTCGGCTCGGGCGACGGCTTCGAGGCGAGCGGATTCGATGCGGCGCCCAGCCTCGCCGGCGCCGACCCGGCGGTGGGTCCGCTCGCCGGTGTCAAGATCCTCGATCTCTCGGCTTTTCTGGCCGGGCCGGTGTGCACGAACCACCTGCGGGTCCTCGGGGCCGAGGTCATCAAGGTCGAATCCCACATCCGGCTCGACGGCATGCGCTGGGCCAGCGGCCTGAGCGGCCCCGACATCAGCCCCCGCCTGTGGGAATGGTCGCCCGCCTACCACGGTGCCAACGCCGGCAAGTCGGTGATCAACCTCGATCTCGGCACCGAGCGTGGTCGCACCATCGTCGAACAGCTGATGGGGTGGGCCGACGTCGTCGTCGAGAACTTCAGTCCCCGGGTGTTCGAGAACTGGGGCTTCGGTTGGGAGCACCTCCAGGCGCTCAACCCGAACGCCATCCTGGTTCGGATGCCGGCCTACGGCACGACCGGGCCGTGGCGTGACCGGGTGGGGTTCGCCATGACGATGGAGCAGGTGTCCGGGTTGGCCAACCGCACCGGCCATCCCGACCACGATCCCTTGTTGCCCAAGGGTGCAGTCGACTTCATCTCCGGCTCGCACGCGGCCTTCGCCATCGGACTGGCCCTGGCCGAACGGGAACGTACCGGGCGGGCCCAGCTGGTCGAGGTTCCGCTGATCGAGGGCGCGCTCCAGGCGTCGGCCGAACAGGCCATCGAATGGTCGGCCTACGGCACCGTCGTCAGCCGCATCGGTAACCGATCGACGACGGGCTACCAATCGTGTGTTCCCGCGGCCGGCGATGACGAATGGCTGGCCATCTCGGTCGAAACCGACAGGCAGTGGCAGGCGCTGGCCGCGCTGGTCGGCGCCGATACCGGTCTCGATTGGGCCGGCATCGACTGGGCCGGCGGTGGCGACGCGGTCTGGAGGGTGATCGACGCGGTGGTCACCACCTGGTCGTCGAACCTCCCGGCCCGACAGGGGGCGGCGGTGCTCACCAAGTTGGGCGTGCCCGCCGCGGCCTGCCTGCACTACAACGACAGCGGCTACGCCAGCCAGCTCGAATGGCGCGAATTCTACGAGTGGCACGAGCACCCGATCACCGGCTGGACGCCCTACCAGCGCATGCCGGTCTGGGTCGACGGCGCCCACCGGCCCCTGGGCGGGCGAGCGCCGACCCTCGGAGAACACACCGATGAGATCCTGCGCGACGTCGTCGGCTTGTCGGGCGCTGCCATCGAACAACTCTGGGCCGACGGCGTGACCGGTGATTGGCCGGCCGGTTTCCCGAAGCCAGGAGCGACCGAGGAGAATTCATGAGCCCGACTGCGCCGACCGGCGGGATGATCTTCACCGCTATCGATACCGATGCCGACAACATCGAGGCATGGAATCGCTGGTACGACCTCGAACACCTGCCGCCCAACATCGCATTGGCCGAGGTCAAGCAGGGCCGCCGCTATGTCGCGCCGCCCGAGTTGCATGCGCTGCGCCGGCCGGCCCAACCGAGGGCCGGGTTCGCCAACGGGCAGGGGGTGTTCGTCACGATCTACCTGACCACGGGCGACCCCACTGCGGCCATCGCCGCGATGACCGAATACCGCGACGTGCTGGTCGACGCGGGCCGGATGGACAATGCCGGCAACCGCACCGTTCGCACCGGCGACGCCATGGATCTCACGTGGGCGGTGGCCGATCCCGCCCTACGGCTCGACGCCGACGACGTGCCGTTCGTGGCTCACTCCGGACTGCGGGTCGTGCTGCGCACCGGCGAAGGAAGCAGCGTCGGCGACGCCTCGGTGCAGATCGAGGGGGTGCACGCCGCGTTGTCGTTCCGCAGTCGGTTCTTCGAGGGGCTTACCGCCGACCTCTTCTACCTCGAGGGCGACACCGCCGAGGTCACCGAGCGGCTGCGCGCCGGCGCGCCGTACCCGGGCGATGCCGAGGTCGTGCTCGACGCGCCCTTCGACGCCATCGTGCCCTTCTGCTACGACTTCGCCGATGCCATCCGGGCCAGTGACCTGCCCCAGACCATCGACACCGACAAGATCGTGTGAGCTGGCCGCCATGACCGAGTCCCAGACCGACGCCTACGTCACGCTCCGGCGGCTGCAGAACCGCTATGCGGACATCGTGACCCGTCGAGCGTGGGCCGAACTGCACGACATCATGCGGCCCGACATCAGCGTTGTGGTCAACACCCTGGCCAATCGTTACGAGTTCACCGGGCCGGCCGAGATCGGGGACTTCATCGGCACCCAGCTCGAACAATTCTCGTTCTTCGAGTTCGGGGTGCTCAACACGGTCATGGAGATCGATCTGGATGTTGGTGTGGCCGGCGCCCGGATGTACATGCAGGAGCTTCGCCAGAACGTGAGCGACGGCCGGCGCACGAACGCGTTCGGCGTGTACCACGACCGGTTCGAGCGCGATGCCGAAGGCCGATGGTGGTTCGCGACCCGGCAGTACCAGAGCTACAGCCGCACCGCGGAGGCGGGTGCCGATGTCGACAACGAAGTCTTCGAGCTGCCGGTGATCGGCCTGCGCGACCTCTAGGCCGTCTGGCCGTCGCCGGCCTGGCCCTCGTCGACCTTGGCGTGGAAGCCCTCGGCGCCGATCGCGACCTCGACGCCGCGGTTGATCGACACCCAGTCGCGGGCTTCGAGGTACGGGGTGAACGCCTCGGCAATCCGCTGTTGTATCGGCTGGGTCTTGGGCTGCTGGAGCTCGTACAGGTCGGGGAACTCGACCCACGCCACGACCGCGTTCCAGAGCCGGAGGGCGGCCTCGCCATCGGGCGGATCGATCAGCACCGGTCCGAACAAACAGTGATCATCAGCGTTGGGAAAGAACAGGGTCGGCACGCCGAATCCGGCGTTGGCCATGACCTTGTCGTGCTCGGTTCGGACCTCGTCGTGGGTTGACTCGTCGGCCAGCGCTTCGTCGACCACACCGGGATCGAGCCCCAACTCGTCGAGCAGGTGACGGGCGACATCGGGTTCGTGGGGCTTGTGGCCGTCCTCGTGGAGCGCCCGCCCGGCCCGTTCGTACCAGGCGTCGAGATCATCCATTGAGGAGCGGCGCAAGATCGCGCCGATCCGCATCATCGACCAGCCGTAGGACCACTCGCGTTCCCAGGGATGCTTCTTGCCCTCGCGCCGGTTGACCTCGTCGAGGCTGAAGAACTTCCAGTTGATGGTGATGCCGTTCTGGGCCCGCACATTCCGTATCCACTTCGACGTTTGATAGGCGTAGGGGCACATGACATCGAAGTGGAAATCGACGATGCCGGTATCGGGCGCGGCGGTCATCTGAGCATCATTGCCGTGGCCGCGCCGGGCTGCAAGCATGGCTCCGGTGACCTCCCCTGATCTCCGGGTTCATGTGCCCGACGACATCGCCAACGGCCTCGACCGGCTCTGGGCTGCCCTGGCCCAACCCGGTTGCTCGTTCTCCAGTCCCCAGCGCATCGACATGACCCTGGTGGCTCGAGCGGCGGCCGATCATCAGCCTCGGCCGGACACGACGATGCCCGAACCGATCCTGCGGGCGGTCGAGGCCGTCGCGGTCGGCGCCCACCACATCACCGCCGAGTGGGTCGATCAGCTCGAGGCCGACGGCGTCCGCCGCCTGACCTACCTCGAGATTCTGGGCGTGGTCGCGCTGGCCAACGCGGCCGACACCTTGGCCTTCGGTCTGGGCCTCACCTCGCCGACGCTGAAACGCATCGCCGGGAACCCCACCGGCGGCGTCGACCCCGAGGCCGCCATCAAGGGCGGATGGGCGCCGACCGTGGGTCAGGCCTTTGCGCACAACGCCCTGTCGGCCCTGCCCGACTTGCACACTGCGAAGCTCGACTTCACCGAGTCGATGTATCTGGCCGGGCCGCTGATCCTCGACCTCGACTTCGCCCGCGACGGGCTCACCCGCGACCAGATCGAGCTGGTCGCCACCCGAACGTCGCGCCTCAACGAGTGCTTCTTTTGAACGGTGAGCCACGCTGAGCTGCTCCGGGCGAGCAGCGATCACCTCGGCCGCTCGGCCAACGTCGGCTGCATCAGCAACGTCTTTGCCGACAGCGGTGTGCCCCTCGGCCCCCAGCTACTGGCCATCGCCGACGCGGTCACGTTGCGTGACCCCGACGAGCGCGACGATGCCATCATGGCCCTCACCGCGGTCGCCGATATTCCGGCCACCATCCGGGCCATCGCGGTCAGCGCCAATTTCCAGCTGATGAACCGGCTGCTCGACGGCTTGGGAGTCGACCTGCCCAACGTCGATCCCGAGGTCGTCGCCGCCGTCGGCTTCGAGCCGGCCC
>JABDJW010000263.1 GCA_013002375.1 Acidimicrobiales bacterium
GCCGGCCAGTGGGGCAAGCCCGGGCAGTTCGAATATCCAGGCCAGCCAGCCCGCTCGGGCTCCGGGGCGGAGCCCGACCTGGAGCATGGCTCGTACCACGGCGGGATCGAACTGGGTGCCGGCGGCGGCGACGAGCTCCTCGCGGGCCCGTTCGGCACTCAGCGGGTCCTTGTACGACCGGCGGCTGGTGATGACGTCGTAGGCGTCGGCGACTGCGGTGATCCGGCCGCTCAACGAGATCTCCTCGCCGCGCAGGCCGGCGGGATACCCGTTGCCATCCCACCATTCATGGTGTTCGGATGCGGCCCGCACCCACTCCCCGAGCCACTCGTGCAGGGGCTCGAGCAACTTCGCGCCTGCGACCGGGTGATTGCGCAGGATCTCCCACTCGTCCCGAGTCGGCAGCCCCTTCTTGTTCAGAATCGACTCGGGCACGGCCAGCTTGCCGACGTCGTGCAAGAGCGCGCCCCACCGCAACCGGTTCAGGTCGGCTTCGTCCAAGCCCATTTCCTCGCCGATGAGCTCGGCGTAGGCCCGGACCCGCTCGGTGTGGCCGCGGGTCAACGGTTCGTGCCGCCGCAGATGCGCGACCAGTTGCACCGCTTGCTCCGCCGCCTCCTGGGCATCCTCGCTCAACCGGAGTTCCGGTTGCCGCAACAGCTTTCCGACGCTTCCGGCCCGCAGCGCCACGCCGAATCGCGATGGCGCGTAGTCGGGGAAGACGAGGGTCATCTCGAAGAGCGCCACCAACGGGGTGAGACGCCGGCTGTAGAGACTGATCGCCCGGGACGCCAAGAGCCCGACCGCCGCAGCCTGTACGACCCAGATGACGACACCCGGCCACCCCTCCGGGTGGTAGTACCAGCGCTGGGTCAGGCGTATCGCGATCCAAGCACCGACGAAGGGAACCACCACAATGGCGACGCGCACCGCCAACGCCAGACCCTTCCGCCGGGACCAGCCGGCGTTGGGCGCGCCGGTAGCGGCGTCGATGCGAGTGCGGGAATTCATCACTCGCCCTATCGACGCGTTTGATCCGTCGCTGGATCAGATTGTGGGCCGACCGGACCGGGCGCAGCCCGGAGCTCGTTCTAGAGCGGTACCGCCGACCGGTCGGCAACCGCCTGGATGGCCTCGGTGATCTCCGGCCAGCGGGTCTTGGGCAGGTCGTGGCCCATGTCCGGGAACATCAACAGCCGCGAACCGCGGACCGCCTTGGCGGTCGCGATTCCGCCGCTCGGCACGACCAGGGGATCCTGCAACCCATGGACGACGAGGGTTGGTAGCTCGAGTCGCTCGAGCCCGGGCGTGCGATCGGGGCTGGCCGCGATCGCAACGGTCTGCCGCAGCTGTCCGTGGGGTCGGAAGCTCCGAGCCAGGCTGATCTCCTGTCGCGCTCGGTGCTCGGCCTCGTCATAGGACGAACCACCGATCACCCGAAATAGCGCGATGGCATCGTCGACCGCGGTTTCGCGGGTGGCGTTCGGACGCCGAGCCAGCCGGACCATGAGTTTGGGGGCGATGCCACCGCTCCTCGGGTCGCCCGGTTTCGACATGATCGACGTGAGCGAACGGACCTTGGCCGGGTGATCGATCGCCATCGCCTGGGCGATCATGCCACCCATCGACATGCCCACCACATGAGCTGCCTCGATACCGAGCGCGGTGAGCAACCCGGCTGCGTCGGCGGCCATGTCCGAGATGAGGTATTCGGCCGGTGGCGGGCGCCGGGCGACGAAGGCCTTCACCAGTTGGCCCCGCGTCGCGGGAGGGGCCGTGAACTCGGTGCTGAGGCCGATGTCGCGGTTGTCGAAGACGATGACCCGGTAGTGACTCGCGAGCAGATCGATGAACCCGCCGGGCCAGTCGGTCAGCTGACCGCCGAGGCCCATCACCAGCAGCAGCGGTGGGCCCGAGCCTCGCTCCTCGTACTCGATCGTGATGCCGTTGGCGGATACCGCAGCCATCAGTCGAGATCGACCGCAATGACCGAAACGATGCCCGGCTGGGCCCGAAGCTGCTCCTGCACGCTGTCGGGTACCGGTCCAGCACAGGCGACCGCCATGACCGCGCCGACCCCCTCGGGCGACTGGCCGACGTCGAGTTGCTCGATGTTCACGCCGGCGTCACCCAACGCCGTGCCGAGGATGCCGATCATGCCGGGCACATCCTCGTTCCGGATGATCAGCAGGTGATCGGTCGGCGGCAGGTACAGCGCGTGGTCGTCGATCAGCACGAGGCGTTGCTCGCGACCGGGCCCGACCAATGTCCCGGCGAGCGAATGGCCGCCACCCTGGAGATAGATGGTGTTGACGTAATCGCGGGAGACGGCGGAGTTGGCGACCCGCACCTCGATGCCGCGGTCGCCCGCGATCTGCATCGCGTTGACGTACGACACCGGCTCATCGCTGACCTGGCCAAGCAGGCCCTTGATCAGCGCCAGCGCGGTGAGCTTGTTGTCATAGCCGCCGATCTCGCCCTGGAAGTCGATCTCGAGCTTGTCCGGCAGCGCCTTGACCATGGCGCCGAAGATCGCACCCAAGCGTTCGGCCAGCGGCACGAACGGGCGCACCGCTTCGACGACGTCGTTCACATCGACGTTGACCGCAAACGGCACGAACTCGCCGGCCAGGGCCAGCCGGACTTGCTCCGCAATGGTGACGCCGGCCTTGTCCTGGGCTTCGGCCGTGCTGGCGCCGAGGTGCGGGGTGACAACCACATTGTCGAGGGCGAACAACGGCGATTCGGTGCACGGCTCGGTGGCGAACACGTCGATACCTGCGCCGCTGATAACGCCGGTGGACACCGCGTCAGCGAGCGCGTCCTCGTCGATGATGCCGCCCCGGGCCACGTTGACGATCCGCATCGACGGCTTGGCCTTGGCCAGCATCGCCGCGTCGATCAGCCCGACGGTTTCGGGGGTCTTGGCCAGGTGCAGGGTGACGAAGTCGCTGCGGGCCATCAGCTCGTCGAGTTCGACGAGCTCGACATCGATCTTCTCGGCCCTCTCCGGCGACACGTAGGGGTCGTAGGCGATGAGCCGCATGCCGAACGCGGCGGCCCGTTGGGCGACCAGCTTCCCGATACGGCCGAGACCGACGATGCCCAGCGTCTTGTCGAGCAGCTCGACGCCCACCCACTTCGAGCGCTCCCAGCGACCGTCTTTCAGTGCCGCGTGGGCCTGGGGCACATTGCGGGCGGTCGCCAGCAGCAAGGCCATGGTCTGCTCGGCCGCCGACACCATGTTCGATTCCGGCGCATTGGCCACCATGACCGCCCGTCCGGTCGCGGCCGCGACGTCGACGTTGTCGAGCCCGATACCGGCGCGACCGACCACGACCAGGTCGGTGCCGGCCGTGAGCACCTCGGCGGTGACCTGGGTCGCCGACCGGATGATCAGGCCGGCGGCTCCCGGTACGGCACCGAGGAGTGTTTCCGCATCGAGATCGAGCTGCACGTCGACCTCGTGGCCGGCCTCCCGCAGCATGTCGAGGCCGGATTCAGCGATCTTTTCGGTAACGAGGATGCGCGCCATGGCCGCCAACCTATCCGCGGTTCGGACCGACGGCGCCAACGGGCCTCGGATACGGTTCGTTCGTGACCACTTCGACCGATGTCGTCATCGTCGGGGCCGGAATCGCCGGCCTCAGCGCGGCTCGCCGACTCCACCGCGCCGGCCGATCGGTGCGGGTCTTCGACAAGGGCCGCGGCGTGGGCGGCCGCATGGCGACCCGCCGGATCGGTGGCGCCCGGTTCGATCACGGTGCCCAGTTCTTCACGGTCCGGTCCGATGCGTTTCGCTCGGTCGTCGACCAAGCGATCGCCGACGGCGTGGTGCTCGAATGGTGCCGTGGATTCAGCGACGACGGCGACGGCTATCCCCGATTTCGCGGGGCCAACGGCATGACCGACCTGGCCAAGTGGCTTGGCACCGGGCTCGACGTCGTCACCGCCGAAAAGGTGACCGATCTCCACGATCACCCGGCGACGGCGTACGTGGTGACCAGCCCGGTACCTCAAACCATCGAATTGCTCGCGGCCAGCCGGATCCGGCTCGACCCTGATTCCGCGTCGGTTCTGCACGCGCTAACCTATGACCCGACCATGGCGGTGTTGGTCCATCTCGACGGCCCATCGCAGATTCCCACCCCGGGCGGCCGTCACGACCCCGATGCGACCTTCAGTTTCGTGGCCGACAATCACGCGAAGGGCATCTCGCGGGAGCCGGCTGTGACGTTGCACATCAACCCCGAGCTGAGCCGCCTGCGGTGGGATGACGCCGACGAACAGGTGATCGCCGACATGCTGGAGGCGGCTCGGCCCCACATCGGGCCGGCGCGGGTGCTCGCCGCTCAACTGATGCGCTGGCGCTACGCCACGCCGCTGAACCCCCACCCGCAACCGTCGCTACTCGTCGCCACCGACCCGGTGGTGGTACTCGGCGGCGATGCCTTCGGCGGTCCGAAGGTCGAAGGCGCGTTTCGCTCGGGCCAGGCCGCCGCCGATGCGGTTCTCGAACGGCTCGGGCCTCCCCGTCACGGCTAGCTCCGGTATCGGTTTCCTCGGCAAACCTCAGCTTTCGTCAGGCTGTCGCCGACAGGGGCATCATGGCTCCGAAGCGAATCCCACTCGTGCTCCTCGGATTGGCCTGCGT
>JABDJW010000264.1 GCA_013002375.1 Acidimicrobiales bacterium
GGGCCGGCCTGATCGTGCGCTGCACCGCCCGACTCGGCGCCGATCAAGTGACGGTTGAAATCGAACAGATCGACGACGACGGTCAGCTCAGCTTCACCACCGTCGAACCGCTCATCGACATGGACGACATCGAGGCGCAAGCTGCCGCTCGGATGAACGAGGATCTGGTCGACACCTTCACGGTCGACTGCGGCGTTCCCCGCTACCAGGTGCTCGTGGTCGAGCGGGTGTTCCGGTGCACCGCCGATGGCGATGACGACGAGCCCCGGGAGATCGAGATCACGCTGCTCGACGATGCATCAGCGTTCGGCATCGAGCTGATCTCGTAGCCGTCGGCCCGCGGCGGCTACCACGAGTGGGTGAAGCACCGCTGGTCGAGCGTGCCCACCGACCAGAGGCCCCACACGCCGCCGACCGCGCGGCGGGTCGGTTCGGTCCAGCCGATCACGTCGGGGCGTTCGGTGCGACGGACGATCTGACGGATGCCCCCCTCGTGCACGGCGTAGCCGGCCCACACTCCCGGGAAGTCCTTCGTCGATCCGACCTCGGTCATCACCGTGGAGCGGTAGCGGTGGAGTCGATGGCGATGGGTGTGTCCCGACGTGAGCAGAACCCGGGGGTTGGCCGCTTCGAGTTCGGACAGGAAGGACTGGCCGTGCTCACGGTTGAGCCCCGGCGGCCAGAAGTACGTGCCGGAGAACCGGTGGATGTGGAAATGCATGGCCAGCAGCACCGGTTGGGTCGTCTCGGCGGCGGCCGCGATGATGTCATTGCGCACGAGGGTCAGATCGCCCTTGCTCTTACCGTCGACCGAGGCATCGGCGGTGATCAACCGAACCCCTTCGAGGTCGATGACCTCGACCCCGATACGGGTTCGCCCGATCAGGGCCAGGCCCTCATTGGTCGGAATGGATTGTCGCGGCGCCATGACGTCGTGGTTGCCGACGATGGCGATGTTGGGGATCGGAATCCGGTCGAGCAGCTTGCCGACCTCGAGCCAGTCGTCGTGGCGTTGATGGTGGGTGAGATCGCCCTTGACCACCAGGAGCTCGGCGCCCCAATCGACCAGCTCGTCGATGGCGGCTTGGGCGCATCGCACCGGGTGGAGCTCCTCGGGTTCGGGTCGTTCTCGGCGTCGTTTGACCAGGCCGAACGAACGCTGTCCGATGTGGAGGTCCGAGATCGTGGCCACTCGGCTCAGCAGCCGGCCCGGGGGAGAGGCCAGCGTGCGAAAGGCCACTGTTCCGGTGGCGCGCTCGGTGCGGATCTCGGCGTGGTAGTCGGTCGAGGGCGCCAGGCCGTCGATGACCGCGGACCCGACGAGATGGTGATCGACGACGAGATGCTCGTCGACCGTTCGGGTTCGCCCGGCCAGCGTGATGGTCGCGGGGCCGCGGGCGCGCCAGATCAGTTGGACCGAGGTGTCTTCGACTGCGAAGGCCTCGAACCGCTCGGTACGGTTGAGTGGCAGGGGCATGTCAGTTGGTGGTGTCGTTTCGGGGAAGGGGTTGTTCTTCGGCCAGCCGGGCGGCCAACGCCACATTGATCAGTTGGCGTTCGCGGTGCTGGGCCACGATCTTTGCCCCTTGGGGAACCGGATGGTCGGTGAGGAACCGACCAACCGACTCGGCCAAGTCGGGCGTGGTGAGTGACCGGATACCGGAGAGCATGCGGGCAATGCTGTTGCTGGGGAAGCGTTCGTTGATCTCGGTCCAGTGCTCGGTCACGAACGCCCACACCTCGGCACCATGGTCGCGGCTGCCGAGGCTCTGGGCGAGCGAGTAGGGCCCGTCCTGGCTGCGGATGTCGTCGGTGAGGCAGCGCCGGGTGAACTCCAGGAGTTCGGTGCGGCCGGGGAATCGGGCCAGTGCGGCCAGGTACCGGCGTTCCTCCTGGGGCGTGCCGGCGTCCTGGTAGTGCGACCAGTAGTCGGCGAATTCCTCCGCGGTGCCGACGCTGGCCACGATGTGGACCGCCGCGTTGTTCACCGCGGGGTCGTCGGTGCCGTCGGCCAGTACGGTGCGGGCCTGGTCCTGGATGGTCGCGTGGTTGGCTGTGATGCCCGCCGCGGTTAGCAGGGTGGCCCGGAGCTGGCGGTCGCGATCGGATTCTTCGGCTCCCGCCTGCCATCCGACCCGGTCGAGGGTCGGCTGCAGCAACGTGCGAACCTCGGCTTCGAAGTCGGGCCGTGTCGCGCTCGGCCAGAGGTGATGCAGCGTCGCCAAGGCTCCGGTGATCCGTTGCCAAACGGATTCATCGGTCTCGGTGCGAAAGGCGTGGGTCAAGGCGAGCAAGCCGCCGACCGGAAGCGAGCCGGCCAGGGTCAGCGCCCACGCGTCATCGATGAGGGTGTAGCGCTCGAGCACCGGCAGGGCTCCGAGATCGGCCGGCTGCAGCGTGGTCAGGGTCTCGGCGGGGTGCCGGACGCGATAGAAGCCGGCCGAATCGGCGTTGAGTGAGGGGAGGATCGCGTCGGACGCGGGAAGCGTCAACGTGTCGTCGAGCAGGCCCTTCTCGATGCGGTCCCCGACCCGCGCCCGAATCGGGATCAGCCAATGGCCGGAGGTCGGTGCCGAGTCGTCGTAGCGGAACTGCTGCTGCCGCAGGGTGAGTCGGTCGCCGTCCTGCTCGTAGGACACGACCGGGAAGCCCCCCTGGAAGATCCAGCCTTCCATCAGATCGCGGACCGGCTCGCCGGTGGTGGCCTCGAGGGCATCCCAGAGGTCGTGGGTTTCGGTGTTGTCGAGCTGGTGGAGTTGGAGGTAGTGGGCAATGCCGTCGCGGAACGGCGCCTCGCCGAGGTATTGCTCGAGCATGCGCACCACCGATGCGCCCTTTTCGTAAGTGAGGACATCGAACATGCCCTCGGCGTCGGCCGGTGATTCGACGTGGTACTCGATGGGACGGGTGGCTTCGAGCGCGTCGACATCGAACGCCATGGAGCGGCTGAGGCCGAAGTCGACCCAGCGTTGCCATTCCGGTGCGAAGTTGTCGGTGGCCTTGGTCTCCATGAAGGTCGCAAAGGCCTCGTTCAGCCAGATGCCGTTCCACCACCGCATCGTGACCAGATCGCCGAACCACATGTGGGCGAGCTCGTGGTTGATGACGTCGGCGACCCGCTGGAGTTCGGGCTGGGTCGTGGCGGCCGGGTCGGCGAGCAGCAGTACCTCTCGGAACGTCACACAGCCCAGGTTCTCCATCGCACCGAACGCAAAATCAGGGATGGCGATGAGGTCGACCTTGTCGCCGGGATAGGCGAGGCCGTAGTACTCGGTGAAGTAGCCGAGCGCCTTGGCCGCGACATCGATCGCGAACCCGGTCAGGTGTCCTTGACCGGGGCGATGGACGACGCGCAGGGGCACGCCGTCGACATCGACCGGTTCGGTCGCTTCCAGCGGGCCGACGACGAAGGCCACCAAGTAGGTGGACATGGGGATGGTGTCGGCAAAATGCACGGCGACGCGACCATCGGCGCGGGTGTCGCGCCCCATCTCGGACGTGTTCGAGACGGCCAGGTGTGCCGGATCGACCACCAAGCTGATGCCGAAGGTGGCTTTGAACGCCGGTTCGTCCCAACACGGAAAGGCTCGCCGGGCGTCGGTCGACTGGAACTGGGTGGTGGCGATGGTGTGCTCGGCGCCGTCGTCGTCGGTGAAGGTACTGCGGTAGAAGCCCTTCAGCTTGTCGTTGAGGGTGCCGGCAAAGGTGAGATCGAGCACCGCGGGACCGGGCTCGAGCGGCGCGTCAGGGGTGAGGATCAGCCGCTCGGTGGTCGCGTCGAGCTCGATCGAGAGGTCGCGGCCGGGAGACTTGGGCCCGCCGGCGCTGGTCGGCCGGCTGAAGAACGCGCTCGTGACGTCGAGCTCGATGGCATTCAACACGATGCGATCGACCCGGTCGGTGAGCTCGATCTCGATGGAGGCGGTTCCGGTGAAGCTGGCCGCAGCGATGTCCGGTTCGAGCACGAGCCGGTAGTGCCGGGGGAGAACATCCCGGGTCAGACGGTGTGGATCGAGTCCCGCAGTCGTTGTCACAGCGGCCCAATCTAGTAGGCCTGGTTGCACCGTTGGTGGGTGGTCGCGCGGCCCGGCCGGCAACTGATCGCGCCGTCACGTTGCCGCCGGATGTTCGTTTGGGCGCGAATCCAAACGCCCACCGTGGGAGGGGCGCCGGCCGACGTCGGAGTGACATTCGATCGTCATCGAACTGTTACAGAGGTGGCCGGTTCGTAGCATTCCCCCGTGGTGAGATGGCACCAGTGTTGGCGAGCGGGGCGGAGATACCCATGGCAAGCAATCCATCATCAGCAGTTTCATCGATGGGGTCCGGAAACGGACATGATTTCGACTGGTCGGGCTACGACAGCGGCCTCGACATCAGCGACGACGAATTCGCCCAGGCAATTCTGGCCGGGCGGCGGGCCGAGGCCTTGTCGTCGGCCGATCCGTTCGGCATCCACCGCAAGTAGCGCCGCGGGTTACAAACCCGTACCGTATGGCTCGCTTGTCTGCCCTTAGGAGCCTCGCGTGTCTGCAACCTACGATGTTGTCGGTCTCGGCAACGCCATCGTCGACGTCTTGGCCCAGGTCGACGATGATTTCATCGCCGAGCATTCGTTGGCCAAGGGGGCGATGACCCTCATCGATGCCGAGCGGGCCGATCATCTCTACTCGGTGATGCCGCCGGCCATCGAGATCTCCGGTGGTTCCGCGGCCAACACGTTGGTCGGTGTGGCGTCGTTCGGCGGTCGGGCCGCCTACATCGGCAAGGTGCGAGACGATCAGCTCGGCCAGGTGTTCGCCCACGACATCCGGGCTGCCGATGTCGCCTACGACGTCCCGGCCGGCGAGCACGGCCCGGCCACTGCTCGCTGCCTGATCC
>JABDJW010000268.1 GCA_013002375.1 Acidimicrobiales bacterium
GCGCAGGCATGGGTGTCGCCGGCGGCGACGGCGGCCACACCGCTCAGCGTGCCCGAGCCTCCGGGGCCCACGACAGGCACCGGGAACATCGAATCCGCCTTCGTATTGTCTCCGAGCTGGCCATCGGCGTTGTCCCCCCAGCACCACGCGCCACCAATGGCATCCGATGCGCAGTTGAAGCTGTCGCCCGACCCGATTCCGGTGATACCGGTGAGACGCCCGATCCCGCCCGGCCCGACAACTTCGACCGGTGTCAGACGATCAACTGTGGTGTTGTCACCCAGCTGGCCCTTGTTGTTCTCGCCCCAGCACCAGACGAATCCTTCGGTGCGGGCGAGGCAGGCATGGGTCAACCCGCCGTCCACATCGATGATCGACTTCCATTGTTCGACCGCGAAGGAGCTGTTTGCGGTCGAGGTCGGATCACCGAAAGCGGCGTCGGAATCGCTGACGGGGTTCGCCACGGTGGCGACGATCGCCAGACCGAGAACCACCGCGCCGATCGGCATCGCGGCGACACGAGCGTTCGGGCTCGCGGCCGGGAGATCGCGACGCGCTCGCCATTGGTTGTGCAGGTCCTGGAGCATCCACCGTGAGGCCAGCGCCGCGACGACGAGCGCGGCTGCTGCGGCCAGGAGCCGCAGCACGTCCCCTCGCTCGAGCCACACGAGCGGTGTGCCGATCACCGGAACGACGACCTTGCCGATCCCGCGGATCGCCTCCGGCTGAACCGGGGTGGAGTCGACGCGGGGGTTGGCGTCGCCCTGGGTGACGTACGCCCCCGAAGGATTCCGGCTCACCACTCGATGGGTGACCAGACCGGCACCCGAAGGGTTCTCGAAGACGATGATCGTGCCGGGATCGAGCTGCTGACGCTCGTCGGGAGACGACGTGATCAAGACATCGCCGACCGACACCGACGGGGCCATCGACCCGGATGTCACCGCGACCGAATCCCAGCCCCGGGCGAGAGGCAGCACCGTCACCCACAGCACGAGCCACGTGAGCGCGGCCAGCACCGTCAGGCTCACCAGCCCGATGATGTATCGCGAGACTTCTATGGTTCGGGCGGTCATGAGGGTTCCGGCCGGGCGCGTCCTAGGACTGGACTTCCCAGGCAAACGTGAGCGCAGTGACCGACTCACCTTGCTCGGAGTCGGGCGCCGCCGCGTCGAGGCTGACGGTCACGCGGTAGGTCTTCGTATCCGGCGTCGCGGCGGGATCCCACAATCCGGCTCCCGTGGCGTAGTCGGTGTGCGTGGTGTCGAAGTCGGCGAGCGTCCCGCCCATCTCGATGATGCTGTCGGGTACGAACCCCGCACAGTTCCCGAACGACCCGCCGTTACCTTCTTCGATGGTGAGGTTGAGGTAGGTGCCGAGGTCGCCGGAGTCGGTGTAACCGCCCGAATACAGCTTCACAGCCGCCGGGTCGGCCACCGTGCCTTGGTACGTCACGAGAATGCAGTCGCTGACCGCCTGACCGGGAACCAGATCCGGCACGGAGAACATCACCGCGTCCAGGTCGTCGTCGATCAGATCGACCGTTCCGGCCGTGAAGGAGTTGCCCGACGTCGACGTCGAATCAGTGAACGCCGCAATCGAGCTGGTGACGACCACCGCGCTCACACCCACCAAAGAGGCCATCGCCGCGAGTGCGAGCACGACCATCTTGGCCGTGCCGCCGCCCGGCGTTCCCGTCGAAACACCTTGTCCTGCCATCATTCATCCCTGAGTCTCGTTTTCGAATACCTGGCGGTGTATCGACGAATGACCAGCCGTTCTTGACCGATCGGACGGAAATGAGCTGTATGACCCGGTTGAGGACACCACGGAATCGCCCCGCTCCTGAAGGGGGCGCGCCGGAACCCACATCGACCGCGGCGGAGGGTCGGGGCAGGGGCGGCGACAACTCGACCGGGATCAGGCCCCGGTCAGCAGTCGGTGGGCCGCAGCAGCAGCCTCGGCGCCCGACCGAAGAGCGCCATTGATCGATGCGTCGTGGCGATGGTCGCCGGCGACGATCGCACCCGAGGGCGCTGTGGTGATACCGAGCGCGGTCTGGCCCGGCGGCTGGCGCGGCTGGGCCCGATCGACGCGGTCGACCCGCAAGAGATCCCACCCCTCGACCATCGGGCCGTACCAGTCTCGGAGCTGGGCGCGGAGTTGATCAGCGATGTCGGGGGCCGAGCGAGCCGGCGTCGCGACCGACGACGCCACGACGAGCTGACGGCCCGTCGGCGCATACATCGGACTGACCGCCGCCAGATTGGCCACCGAGTTCACCGGACCGGATCCGGTGCTGTTCAGCACGAGGGTCGACCCGATGGGCACCGGTTGGTTCGACGAGAACCAACAGCTGGTCACGCCGTTCCACCCTCGATCGTCGACACCGGCCAGCTCGGCGGCCTCGGTCATGCCGGTGGCCACGATGACGGCGCCGGCGTCGACCCGTTCGCCACCGGCCAGCAGGATTCCGTTGCCGTCGACCTTGGCGACCGGTGTCTGCAGGTGGACCGTGTCGTCGGGCAACCGAGCCAGCAGGTGTTCGCCGATCTGGCCCATCCCGCCGGCGGGAACCACGGCATCGCCGATGGCCAACATCCGGAACACGAAGTCGAGCACTCGGCTGGATCCCGACAAGGTGGGATCGAGGGTGATGCCGGCAAACAACGGCTGGAAGAAGCGCTCGATCATGGTCGACGAGAAGCCCAGGTCCTCGAGTCGGGCCTGGGCCGTCTGCTCCGGCGCCGACCAGAGTTGGGCGAGGGATTGCCTGGTGACCCGGCGGCGATACCGCAGGATGCGCAGCTTGTCGGTCAACGAGCCGACCGGCGCCCGAACGGTGGGCACCAGGTCGGCTGGACGCCGAAAGGGGTCGCCGACGCGGTGGAACGACCCATCGATACGCAGCTCGACTCCGGGCTGAAACGGCCGCAGATCGAGGACGTCGTACCGCAACAGCTGCTGAGCCTCCGGGTAGGCATCGAGCAGGATCTGGAAGCCTCGATCGAGCCGGTAGCCGTCGACGACATCGGTCCGCACTCGCCCACCGGGCCCGTCGGCCCGCTCGAACACGACGACGGATCGACCGGCTTCGCAAAGCCGAATCGCGGCGGCGAGGCCGGCCAGGCCGGCACCGACGATGGCGACGTCGGCGGTCATCGCACGCCCGACCAACAATCGATGGTGTCGATCACCGGGTCGGGGCGCCATGTGGTCGTCGTGTCGAAATCGATCAGCGAACGTTGCTCGGGGCTGTAGGCCAGCCATTCGGGTCCGCCATCGAAGCCGGGCCGGCCGTGGCGCAGGAACGAGATCCACGTCGCATGCATGATGTCGGCGACGGGCTGCGGATCGGGGCCCGGGCCGATGAAGAGGTCGACGCCCGGCTGATGGAGGTTGTCGAACACGAAGGGAATCTCCAGGGCATGGCATGCGCCGAGCGCGCCCTCGAAGGCCCGTGATTGCCAGCTGAACCGGTACATCCAAGTATCGGCGCCGTGCGCGGCTCGAGCGTCGGCCATGCGGACCGCCGGCACGCCGAACATGGCGTCACCACCGATCGCCACCGCCAGGTCGCCGGCCGACGTGGCCCGACCGGCCTCCCGGTACCGGTCGATCGCGGCGGCCGGATCGGGATGGGTGCGAGCCACGAACCCTTCGAGTCGATCGTCGGTGGTCTGCTGGGTGCCCCACAGACGGGTCTCGTCGGCATTGGTGCCCATCAGCACCGGTTTGTCGCAACCGACGCCGGCCGCGATAGCGTCGATCGGCCGGCGCGGTAGGACGACGCCATCGACCACCGGGTAGAACGGCGAGTTCATCAAGCCCAGCTCGGCCGGGGAACGGCCGTAGAGCTCCTCCTGGGCGTCGAGCAGCCGCTCGGCGCCGAGCGACCGCAGGCCCTCGACCGAGCCGGACGCCACGCCGGCGGCCTCGAACAACCAGCGGGCCACCCCTTGGCCTTGTTCGGCGTCGTGGACGGCGTGCGCGGCCCCGCTCTGGAGGATCGCCTGGGCGAAAAGGGGCTGGGCGGCCGGCAGCGAGAGCAACGTACCGACGCTGAACGCCCCGGCCGATTCGCCGGCGATCGTGACCCGCTCGGGATCTCCCCCAAAGCTCGCGATGTTGTCCTGCACCCACTGGAGCGCGGCCAGCTGATCCAGGATGCCCACCACCCCGGAGCCGGCCAGCTCATCGTCGAGATGGTCGAGGTAGGTGAACCCGAAGGCGCCCAGCCGATAGTTGATCGACACCACGACGACGTCGCCCTGCTCGGCGAAACGGGCGCCGTTGTACCAGGGGATCGCGCCCATGCCGTGGCGGAAGTCGCCGCCATGGATCCACACCATGACCGGCCGAGCGCCATCGACCGCCGGCGTCTGCACGTTGAGCGAGAGGCACTCGGCTTCATCCCAGGGCAGAGCAGCGGCGCTGGTGAGCCCGTCGCCGGGGCGCTGAGGCGCCCCCTTGGTGAAGCGGGTGGCGTCGCGGGGCTCGGACCAGGCTTCGACCGGTTGCGGCGGCCCAAACCGGTTGTGGCCGACGGGAGGGGCAGCATATGGAATGCCGGCGAACGAGAGCACGCCGTCGCGTTCGCGCCCGAAAACCGGACCGGACGTTGTGGTTGCGACTGGACTCGAGTTCACCATGCCCGCGAACGCTAGCCGAGCGCGGGCAGAACCGAGTCGGCGTACAACTGGAGGCTCCTCCAGCCCTCGTCGATCGGCATGCCCCCGCACAGCGGGTGGTGGGTCATGAAGGCGAAGTCACCGGCGCCCTGCAGCTCGTCGATCGCCTCCTGCGGCGACAGCACCCGATAGATGCCCTCCTCGCGGAGCTCGGCCGGATTGCCGGCCGCCGATTTCACGGCTGATTTGTTCGACGGTGGTTGCCACGCGGCATAGACCGAAGCCTCGTTGAAGAAATACTGGCCGAGTTCGGCCCAGGCTTGATCCGGGTCTTCGTGAATGAAGTTCAGGGTGGTGTTGGGTGCCGGCATGATGCACAGGCCGGTCTTGCCGTTGGCGGCCAGCTCATCGTTGTAGAGGGCTTCGAGATCCGGCAGGTGCGCGGCGGGGAAGAACGGCAACCCGAGTCGCGCCGCCCGCCTGGCCGATGCCGGGCTGGTGCCGCCGATCAGGAGCTGAGGATGCGGTTTGGAGATCGGGACCGGCGTGACCCGTACCGTTTCACCCTTGTAGTCGAACGGCTCGCCGGTCCACGCGGCCAACATCACGTCGAGCGCTTCGTCGAGCAGCTTGCCCCGACGCTTCCATTCGCGGTCGAGCAAGTGGTACTCCGAAGGTCGGTACCCCAGCCCGGTGATGATCGACAACCGACCACCGCCCGAGAGCAGATCGGCCACCGCGATGTCTTCGGCCAGACGAACCGGATGGTGTTGCGGCACCAGCAGCGCCGAGATGCTGACGCCGATCCTCTTGGTCCGGGCGAACACCATGCAGGCCATGGCCAAGGGCGAGCAGCTCCAACCGTTCTCCGCGCCGTGGTGTTCCTCGAGGGTGATGGTCGAGAAGCCGTGTTGCTCGGCGAACTCGGCCATGTCGACAAACGCCTGATAGCGCGCCGACATCTCGATCGGCTCGAGGCCCGGCTGAATCATGTTGAACCGGGCGATGGACATCACCATTGGCTGACCCCCTTGGTCGGGGCCCAGTTTCTGGCACGGCGACGGACCGGTGCCAGCTCAACGCCGTGAAATCTCGGCGCGGGTGGTGGCTCCGAAGCCGCTAGCGCTTGGTACCGGAGCAGACGATGCTGGCGTTTTCGCCCAGCGCGGTCTCGGCGGCGATGACCGCTCCGTCGACCTCGACCGCACAGCTCAATTCTCCGGTGCCCACTCGCCGCACGACCGCGACGTTGATTTCCTGTTCACCCTCGAAGACATCGATCGTGGTGCGATACGGCAGCCACACGTCGACCGACAGCGGCACGTTGATGCCATCGTCGATGCTGACCTGGGCCAAGCCCTCACCTTCGATGACCACCGAACCCCGCTCGAGCTGACGACCCAGCACCTCGGCCGGTCGATCGCTCGTGGGGACACCATCGGAACCACCGCTGTTGGCGATGGCCAGACCGCCGACGAAGAGCGCGGCGATGATCGACGCCGCACCGAGCGCCAGGTTCGTCTGCTGCTCGGGCCGCAGGATCGGCAAGCGACGATCGCTGACCTCGACCAGGCCGCGAGCCGAGCGGGCGAAATCACCGTGCATCGAGATCGGCCACACCGTCGAGGAGTCGTACAGTGCGCCGTCGAACTTCACCGCCGTGACGGTCGCCGAACCGAGGTCGGCACCGCGAAGGTCGGCCTTGCGCATATCGGCGCCGGTCAGGTCGGCATCCCCGAAGCGGGCGTCGCGGAGATCGGCTTCTTCGAAATGCGCCTCTTGCAGGTTTGCTTTGAAGAAGCGCGCGCCCCGGAAGTCAGCTCGAAAGCCGTGCAGATCGAAGCCGTCGATGTTGTCGAAGCGAGCATCGCGGGCGTCGGATCGGGTCAAGACCGCGTCGGCCATGACCGTGCCGGTGAAATCGGCCTTGCGAAGGTTGGCGTGAGCCAATCGGATCGAGTTCATCTGCCGGTTGCGCAGGTAGGAACCGTCGAGGTTGGCCGCGGAGAAGTCGCAGGAGTCGAGCGGATTGCCGGTGTTGATCTGCATCTGCAGATCGCGGCGGCGACGGGAACTCTCGCCGATGATGAACCCCCAGGTCACGATGGCACCCAACACACCGGCGCCGACCAGGACCAGACCGGCCTGACGGCTGGTCTCCGACGGCGCCCGGTCGACGACGACCGCGCCGACGCCGACGATGAGCCCGATGGCCAGAATCAAGGGGACCCATACGGCTCGCCGAATGGTGTCTCGCGCGGCCGCCAGGGACTGCATCAATCGTCCGGCCAGGGCCGCGGTTTGCTTCCGGAACTTCTTCATGGTTTGCCAATCGGCACGAGGGACACCAAGTTGAACGGGTGGCTGCTTCACCCCGCCTGCTTCTGATGATGGCCATGGAGGCTGAGGCCGACCCCGTGCGCCGGGCTCTCGGCATCACCGCCACGGGCCGGCCGGTTCACCCGCGTTTTCCGTTCGTGCTGTACCACCAGGCCGGCCGAGCCATCGGTGCCGGCGTCACCACCGACATCGCAGTGGCCGTGTACGGCACCGATCCGCGCTTCGGCGTCGACGCCATCGGCACGCAGCCCGCCGCAGTCGCCACCACCCTGGCCGCGGCCGAGACCGAGCCGACCTTGATCGTGTCGGCCGGGACGGCTGGGGGCTTCGCCAACCGGGGTGGTGCCATCGGTTCGGTGTATCTGAGCGCCGCGCCGGTCGTGTTCCACGATCGTCGTATCCCGCTGGGTGCCTTCGAGCCATATGGCGTTGGCTCGTACCCGACCATCGGCACCGACAAGATCGCCGAAGCAGCGGGCGTCGAGCCGGGCGTCGTCACGACCGGCAACTCCCTCGACGCGCCTGCAGTCGACCGGGCGACGATGGAGTCAGCCGGCGCCCATGCCAAGGACATGGAAGCGGCGGCCGTGGCCTGGGTGGCCGAATCGCTCGGCGTCGACTTCGCCGCGGTGAAGGCGATCACCGACTTGATCGACACGCCCGAACCCACCGCCGACCAGTTCGAGCGGAACCTCACCCACGCGACCGAGCGCCTGGCCGAGATGATCCCGGCCGTGCTGCGCGCCTTGTTGCGCTGACGCTATTCGCGGGCGCGGCTCACCGCCGCGGTGACGGCCCGTCGCACCGGGCCGGGCAGGCTGGCGTTCACGCTTCGAAGCACCCGGTTCCGTTTGCCGGAAACCACGATGGCCTTGCCTGCCTCGGCGCCGACCAGACCCGCTTCTGCGACCTGCTCGGCCGTTTGCCAGATCCAGTCGGGAACGTCGTTGATGTCGGAGCCGGCGCGCTCCTGGAACTCGGTGCGGGTCATGCCCGGCATCAGACAGGAGACGACGACACCGGAATCGGCCAGATCGACCGCAAGGGACTGCGAAAAGCTGTTCACGAAGGCCTTGGTGGCGTTGTAGGTCGCCGAGCCCGGTCCGACGAGTTCGGCCGCCACCGACGACACGTTCAAGACGGTGCCGCCGCCACGGTCGCGCATCGCCTGGGCCGCGGCATGGCACAGGCGATGCAGGGCGACGACGTTCACGGCGACGACGGTGGCCTCGCCCGCGTAGTCGAGATCGGCAAACGGACCGTCGAACCCGATTCCCGCGTTGTTGACCAGCAGGTCGATCGGACGCTCGACGGCCGACACTCGGGCCGCGACACGGTCGAGGTCGGCAGGGTCGGCCAGGTCGGCCACCAGCACCTCGACCTGCACATCGTGGGCGGTCATGACGTCGACCGCCAGGGCATCAAGTCGTTCTTGATCCCGCGCCACGACCACCAGGTGCGTGGAGCGCTCGGCCAGCTGCTGGGCCATGGCCAGCCCGATACCCGAGGACGCCCCGGTGACGAGCGCCCGAGTCCATGTCGACTTCGGATGCAGCGTTGCGGTCATGGGCCGAGACTACCGAGTGGCGGACCGGGCAGCCGGTCGCCCAGCTGGTTGAATGGGTGCAGCGGCAGTGGAGCGCATGAATGAGCAATCGCGAACTGGTGGTTTTGGGCACGGCGTCGGCCGCGCCGACCCGCGAGCGCAACCACAACGGCTATGCGCTCCGATGGGACGATCAGCTCGTGCTCTTCGACCCGGGCGAAGGGTTTCAGCGCCAGTGCACGTTGGCCGGCGTACCGATCGCCCGGGCCACCGCGCTCTGCCTCACCCATTTCCACGGCGACCATTGCCTCGGCCTGCCCGGAGTCATCGCCAAGCGCGACATGGATCACCGCGAAGAGCTCCTCCCGATCTTCTACCCGGCGCAAGGCGAGCGGATCCTCCAGAGTTTGTGCTCCAGCACCGCCAACGACATGCAGATCAATCTGGACGCCACCCCGACGACCGCACCACCGGATCGGCTCTTGACCGCAGGCACGATCGGCCAGCTGACGGTCGAGGTCGCGGCCCTCGAGCACCGGGTCCCGACCCAGGGGTATCGGCTCACCGAGCCGGATCACCGGCACTTTCTCGTCGACCGACTCGAGGCGGCCGGTATCGAAGGCGAGGCGATTGGCGAGCTGGCCGCCCACGGCGCGATCGAGACCGCCCGAGGCACGGTCCGCCTCGAGGACGTCTCCGAAATCACACCGGGCCGGCGGTTTGCGTTCGTGCTGGACACCCACCTCTGCCGCGGCGCCGAGTTGCTCGCCGATGGCGCCGACCTCATGGTGTGTGAGAGCACGTTCCTCGAATCCGAACGGCACCAGGCCGACGATTACGGCCACATGACCGCGGCGGACGCCGGACGGCTCGCCGCCGCCGCCGGCGTCAAACGCCTGGTGCTCACCCACTTCTCGTCCCGCTACCACCACTTCGAAGCATTTGCGGCCGAAGCCGGCCGATTTCACGACGATGTCTGGGCGGCCAACGATTTCGATCGCGTGCCCTTCGACTGAACCAAAGGCCGTCGCGGGGCATCTCACCCAGTGGAAACCCCTCCACGACTGGCTGGCCCGAGCTGGCGTCCTGCCGGTTCGAAGCCGGTCGGTTGCCGGGGGTTTTGAGGACTGCGGCTCAGCTAGGTCCGCTTGCGCACCATCGCCGACTGCGAGCCGATGGCGAGCAGGACGCCGTCGGGCGTGAACATGCGCACCATGCCGTGACCGAAGCCGGTCACGACCCCTTCGACCTGAATGTCGAGCAGGAACCATTCGGTCGGCTGGACGTTCAGCACCCGGATCGTGTTGTCGAGGCTGTTGCTGGCCGTCGGGGCATCGAGCGCGACCGAAATCGCCATCGGAACGAAATCACCCAGCACCGCCAGCGCCGCAGCACTGCCATCGGTGAGCCCGGGCACCCGGATCCACATGCCCACCCGGCCCGGGCCGATCAGCCCCGGCCGGCGCTCGAGCCCCGCCGCATCGTTGGCCGCCAGCTCGGCTGATTCGGCCTGGAGCAACGCCATCCGCGACTCGAAGCGGCTACTGATGGTGCCGGGCGTGGTGGTGGCGGCCCGAAGCGGGCACTCCTCGGGCGGTCGCACCGGCGGCATCACCGGATGCAGGTAGGTGTCGGGGTAGTCCCGCCGCCCGAGCGCGGCGTTCACGGTGATGATCTCGCTGCCCCCGATGTGGCCGGTGGCCCGGGCCTGGGTCGTGGTGTTGCCCTCCGCGGCCAGGACGACGTCGATGTCGAGCACCGAACCTTCGGGTGCGAAGCTCAGGTAGTGGGCGGTGGCCCACACCACCGGCCGGCCCGCGGTGCCCTCCAACGCAACGATGGCCGCACCCAGTGCCGCACCGCCGAACAACGTGCCGTATCCCGAACACACGCCGAGATCGATCGGCAGCACCCAGCGGAACGGATTGTGGGTGGGCTCGACGCCGAGCCAGGTCCGACTGTCGCTCACCGCGGAAGGGCCTTTCGAATGCTCGCGGCGATCCGGGCCGGGTCTTGCATCGGCCCGAAATGGTTGAGGTCGGCCATCGACACGTAGAAGCCGTTGAGCAGGTGTTCGGCCACAGTCGGGGCGATCATCGACGGCGGGCCACCGTCGCCCGACCCGACCACGGTGGTGGGCGTCGCGATGGCACCCAGATTGGCGAAGACCTCGCCGTGTTCGGCCGAGAAGAAGGCCGCTTCGGTCGCGCCGCGGCACCGCAGCTGCACCGTGCCGTCGTCGAGATCGCCGAAGCCGTGTTCGACGTAGGCCCGCAAGGACGCCGGATCGGTCGTCGAGAACGGCGGTTTCGCTGCGTAGTTCTCGAACGCTTCGTCGCGACTGGCGAAGATCTCTCGACGGCGGCGGGCCGAATCGGCGAGCGGATTCGGGGCACCGGCCGGCCGGGCCGCCTCGGCCGGGAAGACGATCGGCTCGAACGCCCACAGGCTGCGAAACCGGCCCGCGACGGCTTGTTCGGCCAGCATCAGGCCGCACCCACCCATCGACCAACCGACGCCGTCGAGCTGACCCGGCTCCGCGTGCCCGGCTGCGTAGAGATGGTCGACGACCGCACTGACGTCGTCGCCCACGCCGTCCCACTCGTACGCCAGGTTGTCGGGGGTCCGCGAGACGCCGTGACCGCGGAGGTCGATGGCCCAACAGCGGGCGTCGGCCGCGAGGGCGTCGGCCACCGGCTGCCACACCCGCCCGTGCATTCCGTTGGCGTGCACCATCAACAGCGCCGGTCCGACCCCGCCGAGATCGTGCAGCGCGACCTCGACCCCATCGGTCGACGGAATGTACGCAATGGTCATCAGCGCCCGAGCATAACGGCGCTACTCACCGGTGGAAGCGGGCAATACCCTGAGAATCGTGGATGGATATGCCGGACCGGCTCGGGCCCTGGTCGACGGACGTGATGTCGGCCAGTGGCGGGTGGAACTCGAGCCATTGGCCGACGACCGCGACGAGCGCTCCTGGGGCGGCCGAGTCGCGAACAGCGACTACGTCCTGTGGGGCCTGGCCGGTCGGAGACTCGAGCTCGTCCTCCCGAGCGGCCACCGGGCCGCGTGCGTGGTACGCCCGACCGGCGAAATCATCGGCCTCGGACCCGCCCCGTTCTGACCCAACCCGATCTCTGATGCCTGAACCGCACTATGTACGGGTAGAGCGTCAGAGATCGCGCTGTAATCCGCTTGACCTAGAGCCCATTAACAGCTACTATTCAACGCATGGTAGCTGGCAATGCACCAGAGCCGAACGCTCTGACCACGTCGAAACATCACGCCCAGATCATGAAGGGCGTGCTCGACATGTGTTTGCTGGCCCGAATCGCCGAGGAACCGAGCTACGGCTACGAACTCGTCACCACCCTCAACGACGGCGGTTTGCCCGTCGCCGGCGAGGGCAGCATCTACCCGGTGCTCAAACGTCTGAAACAACAGGGGTTGATCGAGGGTTACCTCGTCGACTCCCCCTCCGGACCGGCCCGCAAGTACTACCGAGCCACTCCTGAAGGGGATCTGGTGTTGGCCGACTGGAAAACCGATTGGACCAACGTGGCCAACGGTGTGAACGCCATGTTGGCCACCCGGAACAAACCGACATCGAAAGGCAAGAAAGGAACCGCACGATGATCTGGATCTACCTCTCTGCCCTCATCTTCGGTGGCGTGTTCACGATCCCGATGGTCCTCGGCGGCCTCGACTTCGATGGCGACGTCGATTTCGACTTCGACGCCGATGGTGATCTCGCCCTCGACACCGGCGATTTCGATGCCGGCGGCGACATCGACGTCAGTGAAACCAACACCGGCGGCATCGATACCGGCGGTGCGATCAGCGACTTCGTCGGCACGCTGCTGTCGTTCCGCTCGATCGTCTTCGCCCTCACGTTCTTCGGACTGACCGGCATCGTGTTCAACCTGTTCGATTACAGCGAACCGTTCCCGCTGCTGATGGCGGCCGGCCTTGGCTTCGTGGCTGCGGCGCTCAACGCGCAACTCTTTAGCATGCTGGGCCGCGGTGAATCCGACAGCCGACTGTCGAACCGCGACATCGAAGGCAAGCCGGCAACCGTCGTGCTGCCGCTCAACGAAGACCGCAAGGGGCGCATTCGTGTGCCCATCCGTGGCGAGACGATCTACATGGTCGCTCTGCCGTGGGACAAGGCAAACAGGCCCTATGCCGTCGGCGAGTCCGTCGTCGTCGTAGAAATTGAGGACGGGACTGCATTGGTGGCGCCGCTGCCAGGTCTCGAACTCGGGGAGGAAAGCTAACCATGGAAGCAATCTTGATTGTCGCCGTCGTCGTGGCGATCATGTTCGTCGTCGTTCTGACCGCGGTGAAGAGCCTGATCATCATCTGCCCCCCGAACAAGGTGGCCGTGATCTCTGGTCGCCAAGTGAAGTTGGGCGACGGGTCCAAACGGGGCTACCGCGTCCTGCGCGGCGGCTTCACGGTTCGAATTCCGATGATCGAGAAGGTCGACTACATGGATCTCAACACGATCCCGATCGATGTCTCGGTATCCAACGCCTACTCGAAAGGTGCGATTCCCCTCGACGTGCAGGGCGTCGCCAACATCAAGGTGTCGAGCCGCGATGGCGTTCTGGCCAACTCGGTCGAGCGCTTTCTCGGTCGTCCGCCGGAGTACATCCAGCAGATCGCCAAGGAAAACCTCGAAGCGAACCTACGCGGTGTGCTCTCGACGCTGACCCCCGAAGAGGTCAACGAGGATCGGCTGAAGTTTGCCCAGACCCTCATCGACGAGGCCGACGACGACATTCGTACCCTCGGGCTCGAGCTCGACGTGCTGAAGATTCAGAACGTCACCGACCAGGTCGGCTACCTCGAAGCCGTCGGTCGGCGCCGCACGGCGCAGGTCATCAAGGAAGCCCGCGAGAGCGAGGCGCTGCAGTCCGCCGAAGCCGAGGAGGCCGAGGCCCAGAGCCGCAAGCGGGCCGAGCTGGCCAAGGTGCAGTCAAATCTGGCCATCGCCGAGGAGACCAACAAGCTGCGGGTACGGCAAGCCGAACTCGACGCCGAAGCCAACGCCCGGGAGGAAGAGGCTGGGGTGGCCGGTGAACGAGCCAAGGCCGCCGCGGAACAGCTGCTCGAAGACGAGCGCATCAAGCTCCAGAAACGGCGCCTCGAAGCCAACGTGGTTGCTCCGGCCCGGGCCAAGCGCGAAGCGCTCGAACTCGAAGCCAAGGGCAACGCGGCCCACATCATCGAGGACGGCAACGCCCAGATCGAAGTGTTCCGCCGGATGAGCAACGAGTATCGCTCGGCCGGTGCGGCCGCCCAAGAGGTCATGGTCATGCAGATGCTGCCCGACCTGGTGGACCAAATCGTGGGCACGGTCAACAACATGGACATCGGCAAGGTCACCGTCATCGACAACAGTGGCGGGGCCGGCGGCGGGGCTCTCCCCGGTGTCGCCAGCCAAATGCCCGCCGCGGTCATCGCCATCACCGAGCAGATCGAGGCGGCCACCGGGGTGAACATCCTGCACGCGCTGTCGAAGCCGTCGGCCATCGACGATGATGAGATCGTCGATGCCCAGGCCAAGATCGCCGCGGAGGCCTCAAACGATGCCGGCGACGGCGCGAGCGAGCCCAGCTCATCACTACCCCCACCGCCCCCCGCGGCCAACTAGCCGAGGACCCACCCAATCTCTGATGCCTGAACCGCACTATGTGCGGGTAAGGCATCAGAGATTCAGGTTTTCGGCGCGGTCCAGGTGGCCGGAAGGGATTGGGGCTTGCGGAAGACGAGTCCGCTCGGGGCAGATCCGGCTGGGTCGGACAGCGTGAGATCCGGTAGCCGCCGCATGGCCCCTTCGAGCGCGAGGCGGGTCTCCAGCCGGGCCAGATGAAGGCCGAGACACACGTGCGGCCCCTGGGCAAAGGTGAGGTGGCGCCCGAGGTTGTCACGGTGAGGATCGAACCGATCGGGGTCCGGGAACGTGGCCGGGTCACGGTTGGCCGCAGTGAGCGAAACCGACACGAGGTCGCCTGCTCTGATCGCGACGCCATCGAGCACGGTGTCGGTCGTCGCATAGCGATCGACGACGGCGGCGGCCGGCTCGATCCGCAGTGCTTCCTCCACGACACGCTCGAGCAACGTTACCCCTCCCCCATCCAGCTCGGCCCGAACCGATTCGGTCAGCTCGGGGTCGCGGAGCAGGTGAAACAACGCGGTCGCGATCGTTCCCTCGGTGGTCTCGATACCGCCGAACAGCAGCACGCCGACATTGGCCACCAACTCCTCGTCACTCAGCGTGCCCGATGCCGCCACGGCTCCGAGCAACGTCGGATCGGCCGGCGTGGGGCGGGCCGCACCGACATGGGCTCGCAGCGCGGCGAAGGCGTCGGCCACCTCGGGCCCAACCGGTTCGCCGGCGGTGACCGCAGTGATGCCGGCCAAGAACGTGTCGTACCAGCCCAACATGGCATCGACCGATTCGACACCGAGCCCCAGCACGGACGCCATCGTGCGACCGGCCACCGGTGCGGCGAAGTCGCGCCGGAGGTCGGCCGCTTCGGTGGCGAGGAGCCCGTCGAGCAC
>JABDJW010000337.1 GCA_013002375.1 Acidimicrobiales bacterium
ATCGCGGACCACGCCGAGGGCCGCGGCCAGTCAGCGCTTCTCCCGAGCCCCGCTCCATACCGTGACTATACGTCCGGCCCCGGATGCCCACGCCGCGAGCGGTACAGCGCAGAAGGCCGGCTACTGCATCCAGGCAACGATGCGGGCGGCGAGGTCGGGGCCGACATCTTCTTGGATGAAGTGCCCGGCCTCGGGGTAGTCATGGTGGGGCTGTCCCGCGGCGCCCCGGATCTGCTTGCGGGTGGCGTCGCGAACCTCCTCGGTGCCGAGCAGGGCGTCGCGCAACCCGAACATGCCGAGCACCGGGCGTTCGAACGCATCGAGCGCGGCGCGGGCCGCTTCGTTGGTCGGGGCGTGACCGACCGTATTGATCAATGACGGGAAGGTGCGCACGCCGGCCATGTGGAGGCGGGTCGGGAAGGGGGCGTCGTAGGCGGCCAGTTCGGCCTCGGTGAGGTCGCGCTGGACGCCGCCGGCCATCACCACCGACGGCATGAAATCCTTGCCGACCAGGGCGTAGTGCACCCACTTCTCGAACAAGGCCATGCCGTTGCCGCCGACCTCGGCCAGCGCATCGGGATTGAACGGGAAGGCGAGATCCTGGGGTTCGAGGGATTCGGGCAGCCGCATCGGTTCGAACCCCTCGGGCACCACCGGCAGCTGCCCGTTGGCCACGACGACCCGGGCGAAGCGATCGGGCCGGTTGCCCACGCAGCGGAGCCCGATCAGCGAACCCCAGTCCTGCACGATCGGGGTGATGTCGCGCAGGTCGAGCACGTCGATGAACTCCTCGATCCAGGCGACGTGTTGGAGGTAGGTGTAGTCGCCGAGCTGCACCGGCTTGTCGGAGCGGCCGAACCCGATGTGGTCGGGCGCGATCACCCGCAGCCCGGCCTCGGCCAGGGTGGGGATCATGCGGCGGTACAGGTAGCTCCAGTCGGGTTGACCGTGCAGGCACAGCACGACCTGACCGTTCGGGTCGCCGGCTTCCACGTAGTGCATCCGCATGCCGTCGACCTCGGCGTAGCTCGGCGCCCACGGAAAGTCGGGCAGGCCCTCGAAGCATTCGTCGGGCGTGCGCACGTATGCACGGCCCGATGCGGTGCGGTGGATCTCGGCGTCGCCGGGATCGACGTCGGGTGGAAGGGTGAGCGCTGCGTCGGTCATGACGCTGTCCTACTAGGCGTCCCTCAGAAGGTGAAGTCGGGCAGGGAATCGAAGGCACCGGTGAGGGCGGCACCCCAGCCCGACGAGATGGTCCTGAAGTAGGGGTCGTCCTGCTCGATCCGCATCGGTTCGGCCAGGGTCAGCGATTCGTCTTCGTACACCAGCAAGTCGAGCGGCATGCCGACCGACAGGTTCGATTTGAGCGTCGAGTCGAACGACACCATCAGCAGCTTCACCGCGTCCTCGAAGCGCATGTCACGCCGGTACGCCCGAACGAGAATCGGTTTGCCGTACTTGGTCTCGCCGATCTGCAGGAACGGTGTCTCCTCGGAGGCCTCGATGAAGTTGCCCTCGGGGTACACCATGAACAGGCGCGGTTCCATGCCGGCGATCTGGCCCCCGACGATGAGGGTGCTGTTGAAGGTCGATTCGGCTTCGGGACCCTCGTCGGCGTGACCGGCGATGACCTCGCTGAGGGTCTGCCCGACGAGGCGGGCCACCTGGAACATGGTGGGCGCTTCGAGGATCGATGGCTTGCGATCCTCGGGCGCTTTCGATCGTTCGTCGAGCAGGCTCACGACGGCCTGCGAGGTGCCGAGGTTGCCTGCAGCCAAGAGCACGATGGCGCGCTCGCCCGGCTTCTGCCACCTGAACAACTTGCGGTAGCTCGACACGTTGTCGACGCCCGAGTTGGTACGGGTGTCGGCCATGAAGACCAGGCCACGGTCGAGCCGCATGCCAACGCCGTAGGTCACGATTCCCCTGCTTCCCTGCTCACTGCTGCACCTGGCTCACTGCTGCACCTGCAGCGCAACTTCGAGGATCTCGTTGCTGTCGCCGAATCGCAACCCGGACACCGGCGCCGCCTCGCGGTAGTCGAGGCCGACGGCGAGCCGCACGTAGCGATCGTCGGGGCAGACGCGGTTGGCCACATCGAACCCGACCCACCCGAGACCGTCGACGAAGACCTCGGCCCAGGCATGGGCGGCCTCCTGTCCGGCCTGTTCGTCCATCAGCAGATACCCGCTGACGTAGCGGGCCGGCACGCCGAGGGCCCGGGCCGCAGTGACGAAGACGTGGGCGTGATCCTGGCATACGCCATGACCGGCCTCGAGTGCGTGCTCCGCGGTCGATGCCACGTTGGTCCAGCCGGGGTCGTACTCGATGGTGTCGCGCACATGATCCGACAGGGCGTGCATCCGAGGCAGCGGTTCAGCGTCTTCCGGCTCGAACCGTTCGAGCAGTCCGGCCACCAGCGGGCCGGCCGTGGTGAGTTCGGTGGAACGCCCATAGAGCCAACGCGGCGCGAAACCCCGTTCGTCGGTGACGACGCCGTGCGTGTCGGTGGTCTCGACGCAGCCCCGGCTCCGGACGGTTGCCGAGAGCACGCCGGGTTCGAGGCTGACGAGCTGCACCTGGTTGGAGTGGTGATCCCGAAAGCTCACCTCGAGCACGCCGCCGTCGAATTCGAGCTCCCAGCCATCGACGCGCTGACAAGCCCAATCGTCGGGGCTGACCCGAAGCTCTTGGAGCGCGCCGACCAGTGGTCGATCGAAGTGGTAGGTGGTCTCGTGGACGATGTCGATCTGCATGAAATCCGGCCTTCTCCTCAGGCGTAGAACCGGTAGTCGGTCTCGATTTGGGTCGCGAGCCGGCTGGTGTCGGTGATGCGTTGGCTGAGGAACTCGTGGAGGCCGGCATCGAAGATCGACGAGATGCTGCGGTCGGCGACGGTGTCGTACAGCTCGGCCGCTTGACGATGGCAATCGTGATCGACGCCGTAGTCGGTGGCCAGATAACCCAGGTTGTCCATGATCTTCATGAAGCAGAAGGAGAGCGACCGCGGCATACGACGGTCGAGGATCAGGAACTCGGCGATGCCGGCCGGCTTGAGCTGGCCCGGGTTCTGCCACCGGTAGGCGCTCTGGGCCGACACCGACCGCAGGATGGTCTCCCACTGCACGTTGTCGAGCTGGCTGCCGACCGGCATGGCCGACGGCAACAGCACGTAGTACTTCACGTCCAGGATGCGGGCGGTGTTGTCGGCCCGCTCGATGAACGTGCCCAGCCGGGCGAAGTCGTAGACGTCGTTGCGCATCATCGTGCCGTGCAACGCGCCCCGCACGAAGGCGCTCTCCTGGCGAACCAGGCCGAGCACGCGGGGTAGGTCGCGCGTGCTCACCGGATGGCTGAGGGCATCGGCCACCGCCATCCACGCAGTATTGGTGGCTTCCCACACCTCGCGGGTGAGCGCGGTGCGCACGGCCCGGGCGTCGGTGCGGGCGGCCGCCAGCACCGAGAGCACGCTCGACGGGTTGCGCTCGTCGCGCAGCAGGAAATCCATGGCGTGAGCCGGATCGACCTCGCCGTAGGTCGCCTGATATCGGTCATAGACGCCGGCGGTGGTGAGTACCGAGGCCCACTCGTCGCGGGCGCTGGCGGCGCGGGTCAGCGCGATGCGAAGCCCCGCTTCGGCGAGGCGGGCGGTGTTCTCGCTCCGCTCGAGGTAGCGGAACATCCAGAACAGCCCGCGGGCGGTGGATCCGAGCGTCATCAGTCGATCACCCAGGTGTCCTTGGTGCCGCCGCCCTGGCTGGAGTTGACGACGAGCGAGTTCTTCTTCAAGGCCACCCGGCTGAGACCGCCGGGGGTGATGTGCATCCGTTCCGGCGACAGCAGCACGAACGGCCGCAGGGCGACGGGGCGCGGCGCCAGCCCCTTGCGAGTGAGGATCGGCACGGTGGAGAGGGCCAGGGTGGGCTGGGCAATGTAGCCGTTGGGCTTGGCCTGCAGCTTGCGCCGGAAGGCCGCGATCTCCCGGCGGGACGCGGCCGGCCCGACCAACATGCCGTAGCCACCCGAGCCGTGCACCTCTTTCCCCACCAGATCACAGAGGTTGTCGAGCACGTATTTCAGCGTGTCAGGCTCGGAACAGCGGTGCGTTTCGACATTCTTTAAGATCGCTTTTTCGCCGGTATAGAACTCGACGATATCGGGCATATAGCTATAGATTGCCTTGTCATCGGCGACACCTGTACCCGGTGCATTGGCAATGGTGATGTTGCCCGCGCGATAGACATCCATGATCCCCGGCACGCCGAGCATGCTGTTGGGATTGAAGGTCAGCGGGTCGAGAAACTCGTCATCAACCCGTCGATAAAGCACGTCGATTGTCTTGTAGCCTCGCGTGGTGCGCATTGCGATTTTGCCGTCGACCACGCGCAAATCATGCCCTTCGACCAGTTCCACGCCCATCTGATCGGCCAGAAAGCTGTGCTCGTAATAGGC
>JABDJW010000354.1 GCA_013002375.1 Acidimicrobiales bacterium
GGCGACACCCGAGCCGTGGTTTGTTGTCAGCGTTTCACTTCATCGAGGTGGCCGAAGAGTCCGGGATGATCGACGAGATGGGTCGTATCGCGCTACGCGAGGCATGCCGCACCTTCGCGAGAATGCAGGCATCGACCGACCAGGGACTGCAGTTGCGGGTCAACATCTCGGCTCGGGAGTTCGCTCGCCCCGAGCTGCTCGATCTGGTGCGCACGGCGCTCAAGGAGTCGGGCCTGGCCCCCGATCGACTCTGCCTCGAGATGACCGAGACCACCCTGATGGATTCGCCCGAGGTGGCCCTCGAGACGTTCCAACGCCTCCATGAGCTCGGCGTCGAGTTCGCGATCGACGATTTCGGAACCGGCTATTCCTCGTTGACCTACCTCAAACGGTTCCCGGTCGATGCGGTCAAGATCGATCGCGGTTTCGTCGAGGACATCGTCACCAACAACGACAGCCGGGCCATCGTGGAGTCCATCATGAGCCTCGCGACCGCGTTGGCGCTCGATGTCGTGGCCGAAGGCATCGAGAGCGAACAACAGCTCGAACTCCTCCGAAGTCTGGGTTGCGAACGGGCGCAGGGATACCTCGTAGCGGGCGCGCTCCCGCCCGACGAGTTCGTGGCCTTCATCACATCGGCCTGAACCCCGCGTCGGTCGCCTGGAAGGCCCGCGTCGGTCGCCGGAAAGGCCCGTGTCCGACGCCACGGAGGGCCTAAGGTGCGCCCGTGACCACTGCGTCCCGCCAGCTCTCTCGGTCCGAGGCCCGCCGTCTCGCCTTGGGCGCGCAGGGTTTCGCCGAGCGTCGGCCGGCGGGCCGCATCGATCGCCGTCATCTGCGCAAGGTGATGGGCCGGCTGCATCTCCTGCAGCTCGATTCGGTGCCGGTGATCATCCGGACCCAGTACATGCCGTTGTTCAGCCGCCTCGGGCCCTACGACCCTGGGCTGCTCGATCGGGTCGCCTACCGCGACGACGAATGGTTCGAGGTGTGGTCGCACGAAGCATCACTGGTACCGGTCGGGACCGAACCACTGCTGCGCTGGTCGAAGCATCGGTCTGAGGCGGGCGAGACGTGGAAGGGCCTGGTCGAACTGGCCCGCAAGGAGCGCCGGTTCGTCGAGGACATCTACGCCCAGATTGCCCAGGCTGGGCCGGTCGCGACCAGCGAGCTGCGTGATGTGCGCCCCCGGGAGGGGGATTGGTGGGGGAGCCGTTCGCTGGGTCAACTGGCCGCTGATTGGCTCTTCCGCATCGGCCGAATCGGGTTCCGGCGCACGCCCAGCTTCGAGAAGACCTATGACACCCTCGACCGAATCGTGCCCGGAACGATCCTGGCCCAGCCCACGCCGAGCGAAGAAGCGGCGCACCGCGAGCTGCTGATGCGATCGGCCCGCGCCCTCGGAGTGGCCACCGGTCCCGAACTGGTCGACTACTACCGCCTGCCCAAGGTCCCGGCTCGCGACCGCATCGCCGAACTCGTCGAGGACGGTCGGCTGGTGCCGGTGACGGTGGAGGGGGCCAAGCGGCCCTACTACCTGCATCCGGCAGTTCCGATCCCACGCCGCATACCCGGCGCGTCGCTGCTCTCGCCGTTCGATCCCGTGGTCTGGAACCGCGGCCGGGCCGAGCAGTTGTTCGACTTCGAGTACAAGATCGAAATCTATGTGCCCAAGGCCAAGCGCCGCTACGGGTACTACGTGTTGCCCTTCCGCATGGGCGATCGCTTGGTGGCTCGGGTCGACCTCAAGACCGATCGCTCCGCTCGGGTGCTCCGGGTGCTCGGCGCCTTCGCCGAGCCCAACGTCGACCGCGGCGAGGTCGCGGAGGCCTTGGCGGCCGAGCTGGCCCAGCTGGCTCAGCTGGTCGCCGCCGATTCGGTCGAGATCGACCGGTCGGCCCGCGGCGATTTGGTGGCCGAGCTGCGCTCCCACTGACCAAGCCGGTGCAAGCCGCCCAAAGTCCGGTTTGGGCGCCCGGTGAACGTCGTTCGGCCGAAATCGCGCTAAACACGAACGGTGACCGATGACGAGTTGTTCGACTGGGCCGTGGCGGTCAGCGAGAAGCCGACCGGCCAGAAGGTCTTCGAGCTCACCCGCTGGGTGTGCAACCACACCATCCTTCCCTACCTTGACGTCACCGTTCGGGGCCGGGCCAAACTGAACACGCCGGGCCCGGTCATCATTGCTCCGGTCCACCGTTCGAACCTCGACAGCCTGATCGTCGGCACCCTGGGCGAGCGCCGCCTGCCGACGCTCGCCAAGGCATCGTTGTTCAAGATCAAGCCGTTTGCCTGGTGGATCGCCTCGCTCGGTGCGTTTCCGTTGCAGCGGGGCACCGCCGACCGCGAGGCCATGAAGGTCGCCCGCAATGTGCTGGATCGTGGACTGCCGCTGCTCGTCTTCCCGGAGGGGACTCGGCAGAAGGGGCGCGACATCGGTGAGTTGTTCGACGGAACGACCTGGTTGGCGGCCAAGACCGGCGCGGCCATCGTGCCGATCGGCATCGCCGGTACCGATCTGGCCATGCCCCAGGGCGCGAGGTTCCCGGCCCGCACCAAGGTGTCGGTTGTGGTCGCCGATCCGCTGGACCGGCCCGCGGGCCGGGTGCCCCGTAGCCGGCTGGCGGCCATGACGACAGAGCTACACAAGCGGCTCCAGGCCGCCAACGACCAAGCCCACGACGATGTGGCGAATCGAGCCTCATGAGCGATCTCCAAACCATCTTGATCCAGGTCTCGGGTCCCGATCGGCCCGGCATCTCGGCCGGCGTGCTCGGCGTCCTCGATTCGGTCGGCGCCTCGGTGCTCGACATCGAACAGATCGTGATTCGGGGCCGGCTCACGCTTGGCATGCTCATCGCGGTTCCGCCCAACCAGGACGTCCTCAAGGAGCTCTTGCTCTTCGGCTGGGAGAACGAACTGGCCGTCGACTTCGAGGTCGTGGCCGAGGAATCGACCGAGCCGTCGCTCCTCCATGTCGTCACCGCGCTGGGGCCCGAGCTGACCCCCGGTGAGCTGCGCTCGGTCACCGAGGCCATCGCCGAGGGTGAGGGCAACATCGATCGCATCGAGCGGCTCTCGAAGTACCCGATCATGAGCTACGAATTCCGAGTGACCGATGGCGACGAAGCAGTGATGCGCGATCGGCTGATCGCGGCTGCGGCCGATCACTCCGGGCTCGACGTCGCGATTCAGCGCGAAGGACTCCGCCGCAGAGCCAAGCGGCTCGTGGTGATGGACGTCGACTCGACGTTGATCCAAAACGAAGTCATCGAGCTTCTGGCCGACGAAACCGGACATGGTGCGGAAGTCAAGGCGATCACCGATCGGGCCATGGCCGGCGAACTCGACTTCGCCGAGTCGCTGCACCAGCGCGTTGCTCTGCTCGCCGGTCTCGACAGTGCCGCGATCGACCGGGCCTGGGAGCGCCTGGAGCTGACCCCCGGTGCCCGAACCTTCATGCGCACGCTGAAACGGTTGGGTTTCGTCACCGCGGTCGTCAGCGGTGGTTTCACCATCTTCACCGACCGGTTGGCGCGCGAGCTCGACATCGATCACGCCCGAGCCAACAAGCTCGAGATCGTCGATGGCATCGTCACCGGCCGGATCGAGGGCCCGATCGTCGATCGAGCAGCGAAGGCGGAGTTTCTGCGCACGGTGGCCGATGTCATCGGCGTCGACATCGCCCAGACCGTGGCGGTGGGCGATGGCGCCAACGACATCGACATGCTGAATCTGGCCGGTTTGGGCATCGCCTTCAACGGCAAGTCGATTGTGCGAGAGGCCGCCGACACCGCACTGCGGGTTCCGTACCTCGACGCGATTCTGTTCCTGCTCGGCGTGCGGCGCGAGGACGTCGAGGCCGCCGATCAGCTCGGCTAGTCCAGAACAGCTCGGCTCGGGGCGAGATCGGCGGCGCGGAGCGTCCAGGGCCGGCGGGGCAACCGAGCCGGGTCGAACCGATCGATCAGGTCGCGTGCCGTCACCGGTTCATCGGCTTCGCACAACTCCAGGCTGTGGGCCAACCAGGAGAGGACGTTGGCCGGTGACTCGCCACGGTCGCGGCGGTCGGTGAGCGTAACGGCGCCATCGCGCTTGGCCAACCGCACGCCTTCGGGGTTGAGTACCAGCGGTACGTGAGCATGGCTCGGCCGTGGCAACCCGAGCCGATCGGCCAGATACAGATGCCGTCCCGTCGACGAGAGCAGGTCGTCGCCGCGGACAACCTCCTGCACGCCCTGGGCCGCGTCGTCGACGACCACCGCCAAGTTGTACGCAGGCGTGCCGTTGCCTCGACGCAACACGATGTCGTCGACGTGGCACTCGGTCGGGCCGGCCAGGCGATCGTGAACGGTGATGGTCAGGGCATGACCCGGGGCAGAATCGACGCGCAGGCGCAGTGCGCCCGGACGGCCGGCTGCTTCGCGTTCGGCTCGCTCGGCGGCCGTCAGCTCCCGGCAGGTTCCGGGGTATGCGCCATCGGGCATGGCGCCGTGGTGGGGGGCCGATGCGGCCTCGCGGATTTCGCGGCGGCTGCAGTAGCAGGGGTAGACGGCACCCTGGCGCTCCAGTTGGTCAATGGCGTCGTCGTACCGCTGGTGTCGGTCGGACTGCCGCACCACCGGCCCGTCCCAATCGAGACCGAGCGCGGCCAGATCTTCGAGCTGGCGCCGGTAGTACTCGGGTCGAACTGCGTCGCGGTCGAGGTCCTCCATCCGCATCAGGAAGGCCGAGCCGGCCGAACGAGCAAAGAGCCAAGCCAGAACCGCAGTGCGCAGGTTGCCGAGGTGAAGGTCGCCGGTGGGGCTGGGCGCGAATCTGCCGATGGCCATCGGCCGCGAGCTTAGGGGGCCGCTGCTCGGGACCCGCGATGCCGATACCTAGACCGAAGTCGTGATCGGGGCCACGGCCCGGCGCATTTGGTTGACCCGACCGTGCTCCAGCGCCTGTTGGGCCCGCTGGAGAAGGTCATGGGTCAAGATGCCGGCCTCGGCCGGGGCGATGCCGATGCGGAGCACCGGCTGCGGGCCGCGGCTGGTCCGGATCTGATCGATCGCGTGGAGCATCCGATCGGCGATCTCGATCAGTGACTGATCGTCGGTCGGGGGCAATTCGGTCATCACGACCCCGACTCGGTCGTCGCTGATCGGTGCGGCGAGGTCGGTCTGCCGGAGATGCGGCCCGATCGCCGTGCAGACGTCGGCCGCGAGTTGCTTGGCGACGGCAGGACCCGCGGCGTCGGCGATGGCGTCGGCGTTCTCCACGCTGATCACCAGCAGGGCCGAGCGAGCTTCCATGCCGTAGTCGGCTCGAGCGCGGAATCCATCGAGGTCGAATGGCCCGGGAAGCGACGGCCGTCGGCTTCGCCAGCGACCGATCAGATGGCGCGTTCGATCCGGTACCGATGTCACAGAGAGGTCATCGACCGTGGTTGGCTGTGACTTGAGCCTTCCCGGTGGCTCAGTGGGCGAGCAGGGCGTCGAGCCGTTGTTCGACCTCACCCGCGACCGCTTCGGCGTAGGGGCCGTCGGCGTCGTCGTCGGGCCCGACGAGCACCGACAGCATGGCGATACAGCCTTCGGTGCGGCCCTGGTCGCCCAGCCGCACCGCGTGCCGGGCCGGTCGGGGCATCAGTACCAACGCCTCCTGATGGAACGGCACCGGAGCATCGGCCACGTCGGTCACGAGCCGCCAGAGTTCGTCGAGGCTGATGATCGTCTGGGTGACGGCGACCGGTCCGTCGGGCAACGTGACGGTGCGCGTGGATCGAGCGGCTGGATCTTCGAGACCGGCCGGATCGCCGAACGCAGCCAGTGCAGTCCGCCACACCTCGACTCGGGGACGATCGAGATACCGCTCCGCAACGGCTCTTCGGTAGCGAGGTTTGTTTCCGGCCACGGCGGTAATCCTAGGGCTGGCCCGTTCGGGCCCGGTACCGTGGCCGGGTGACGAACCGTTCGAACCGCTACACCCACGGCCATTCCGCCGGTGTGTTGGAGTCCCACACGGCGCGCACGATCGCCAACTCCGCTGCGTACCTGCTGCCGCATCTGGCGGGCGGCCAACGCCTGCTCGACGTGGGATGCGGGCCGGGCACGATCACGGCCGAGTTCGCGCAACACGTCGCCGAAGTCGTGGGTATCGACCGGAGCGAGGACGTGGTGGCCATCGCCCGCGAACGGGCCGGCGAGGCGCCGGTTACTTACGCGACCGGCGATGTCCACGCCCTCGAATTCGCTGACGATTCGTTCGACGTCGTGCACGCCCATCAGGTGCTGCAGCATCTGGCCGATCCGGTGCACGCGCTCCAAGAGATGCGGCGAGTGTGCAAGCCCGGCGGTCTCGTCGCGGTGCGAGACGCCGACTACGAGGCGATGACCTGGTACCCCGCGGCGCTGCCGATCACGCGCTGGCTCGAGACGTACCGCGCCGTTGCTCGCAGCAACGATGCCGAACCCGATGCCGGTCGTCACCTGTTGGCGTGGGGACGCGCCGCCGGGTTCTCCCGCGTCGAGTGCTCGGTGAGCGCCTGGTGTTTTGCCACCCCCGACGAGCGGGCGTGGTGGGGCGACCTCTGGGCCGATCGATGTACCGAAGCGCTCGCCGAACAGTTCGGCGAGCATGGCGTCAGCGCCGCGGACCGTGACGACATGGTTGCGGCCTGGCGAACCTGGGCCGCCGAACCCGATGGATGGTTCTCGGTACTCCACGGTGAAGCTCTGCTCTGGAAATGACCGCTCCGGAAGTGCCCGGTGGAGCCCCGCTCTGGCAACCTTGACCCGATGACCACCAACCCACTGGTCGAACGGATGCAATCGTTCGGCACGACGATCTTCGCCGAGATGTCCTCGTTGGCCGTGGCGACCGAATCGGTGAACCTCGGCCAGGGCATGCCCGACACCGACGGGCCGCTCGAGGTTGCCGAGGCCGCGATCGCGGCCATTCGCGACGGGAAGAACCAATATCCGCCGTTGATCGGTGTGCCCGAGCTTCGCCACGCCGTCGCCGAGCACCAGAAGCGGTTCTATGCCCTCGACTTCGATCCTGACACCGAGGTGTTGGCCACCGCCGGGGCCACCGAAGCGATCGCCGCGACCATGTTGGCGTTGTGCGAGCCGGGCGACGAAGTCGTTCTGTTCGAGCCGTACTACGACAGCTACGCGGCGACCGTCGCGCTGGCCGGCGCGAGCCGTAAGGTGGTGCCGCTGCGCCCCGATGCCGAAGGACGCTACGAGTTCGACCCAGCCGAACTCCGGGCTGCGATCAGCGATCGCACCAAGGCCATCCTGTTCAACACGCCGCACAACCCGACCGGCAAGGTCTTCACCGCGGAAGAGACCGCTTTCGTCGCCGCGTTGTGCATCGAGCACGATCTCATCGCGATCACCGACGAGGTCTATGAGCATCTGGTGTTCGATGGTCGGGTCCACCGGCCGCTGGTGGCCGAACCCGGCATGCGCGAGCGCACGGTACAGATCTCGTCGGGTGGAAAGACCTTCTCCTACACCGGCTGGAAGATCGGGTGGGTGTGCAGCACGCCCGAACTGATCTCGGCGGTGCGAACGGCCAAGCAGTTTCTGACGTACGTCAACGGTGGGCCCTTCCAGTACGCGATCGCGCACGGTCTGCGGATGCCGGACGCGTACTTCGCCGCGTTCGTCGAGGACATGCAGGCCAAGCGGGACATGTTGGTGGCCGGGCTGACCGATGCCGGGTTCGACGTGTTCGTGCCGGAGGGCACCTACTTCGTGACGGCCGACGCGGCGCCGATCGTGGGCCACGACGATTTCGACGGCCTCGATTTCGCCCGGTCGCTGCCCGAGCGATGTGGTGTGGTGGCGGTGCCCAACGTGGTGTTCTACGACAACAAAGAACTGGGCCGAACGCTGCTCCGGTTCGCGTTCTGCAAGCAGGTGCCGCTGCTCGAAGAGGGCGTTCGCCGGCTGCGAACGATGGGTGCCTCGTGACCGCCCCAGCCCCATGACGGTGTTGCGCACCGCGGTGGTGCAGCACGACATTGCGTGGGAGGACCCCGGCGGCACCCACGCGCTCGTTGCTCCGATGATCGCCGAAGCCGCTGATCGGGGCGCTCGGTTGATCGTGCTGACCGAGATGTACGCCACCGGCTTCTCGATGGCCACCGAGCGCATCGCCGAGCCGGTGGACGGTCCGGCTACCACCTTCCTGGCCGAGCAGGCAACACGCCATGACGCCTGGGTCGCCGGCTCGGTGGCAACCCGGATCACCGACGACGATTCGGGGCTCCCGCCCTTCGTCAACCGGCTGCACGTCTTCGGGCCGGCCGGCGAGCATCACCACTACGACAAGATCCACCCCTTCAGCTACGCCCGGGAGCACGAGCACTATCGGCCCGGCACCGGTTTCGTCACCGTGGACATCGACGGCGTTCGAGCCACGCTGTTCGTCTGCTACGACCTGCGTTTCGCCGATGAGTTCTGGGCCACCGCGCTCGACACCGACATGTACATCGTGCCGGCCAACTGGCCCGCGGTGCGCAGCCACCACTGGACGTCGCTGTTGGTGGCCCGGGCCATCGAGAACCAGGCCTATGTCGTCGCGGCCAACCGGGTCGGCGAAGGCGGTCACGTGACCAAGCTGGAGTACGCCGGCGACAGCATTGTGCTCGATCCGCTCGGTCAACCGGTCGCGCAGAGCGCGGGCCCCGAGCCGCAGGTGCTGGTGGGCGACATCGATCCTGCGGTCGTGGCCGACGTGCGTTCGACGATGCCCTTTCTGGCCGATCGGCGGTGAGCCTGGCCGGCGAACTCGGTGCGGTGTATGCCGCGGCCGGTGGTGACCCCGAAGCGGCGCAGCGGCTGACCGTCTCCGGGCCGACCGACGTCTTGCCCTCGATCTTTCGGGTCACCGACGCCGCGGTCATCAGTATCGGCGCCGCCCTGCTCGCGGCCGGGGAGTTGTGGGCGACCCGCACCGGTCAGCCGCCACCTGCGGTAGCCATCGACCCGGTCCACGCGGCTGCGGCCTTCGCCAGCTCGGCGTACCTGCGGATCGACGACGACCCGCTCGCGAACCCGTGGGATCCGCTGGCCGGGCACTACCCGGCCGCTCGTGGTCGATGGATACAGCTCCACACCAACTTCGTCCACCATCGGGCGGCGGCTCTTGCTGCGTTGCGTCTCCCGGCCGGCACGACCGAACGGGCTGTCGTGGCCGCTGCGATCGCCGAACGCGATCCGTTCGCGCTCGAGACCGACATCATCGATCGCGGGGGAGTGGCCTATGCGATGCGCACCGCAGCCGAGTGGCGTGCGTCGCCGCCGGCGCGCGCCGTCGCCACGCTGCCGGTGGTCGAACTGGAGCAGGTCGGAGCTGCTCCAGCGGCGGCTGCTGTTCCGGGCGACGATCTCCCGCCGTCGCCGCAGTTGGCGGCGGCCGGGTTGCGGGTTCTCGATCTGACCCGCGTGATCGCCGGCCCGGTCGCCAGCCGCACCCTGGCCGCGCTCGGCGCCGACGTGCTGCGCATCGGCGCGCCGCACCTGCCGGTGATCGATTCCGTTGTACCGGACACGTGCCTGGGCAAGCGATGGGCCAACCTCGATCTCCGTACCGAGGCCGATCGCGAGCGTTTCCGCACGCTGGCCTGCGATGCCGATGTCGTCATCCGCGGGTATCGGCCCGGCGCGCTGGAGGGCTTGGGGTTGGGGGTTGACGATCTGGTCGGGCTCAATCCTGACATGGTCATCGTGACGCTCTCGGCCTTTGGTCGAAAGGGTCCGTGGGCCGGCCGCCGAGGCTATGACAGCCTGGTGCAGACCGCGTCGGGCATCGTGGCCACCGGTACGCAGATGGCTCGGGACAGCAAGCCGCGTCCGCTGCCGGTGCAAGCGTTGGACTACGCGACCGGTTATTTCGGCGCCATGCTTGCTCTACGGGGCCTGGTCGAACGGCAGCGGCAGGGCGGGGCGTGGCACGGACAACTGTCACTGGCTCGGACCGGACGCTGGATCGAAGATCTGGGGCCGGACCCTGATGGCGCCCCCGACGCGTTCCTCCGACCAGGTCCGCCCCGAGCGCTCGATCATCCGTCGATTGCGCCGCTGATGCGATCGAGCCACAGCGCCTATGGAGCCACGACCTTCCTGGCGCACCCCGGCACGATTGATGGACGGCATCTCGAATGGCAGCTGCCGTCGGCCGCACCGAGCGACGATCCGGCCTGGCTCTAGCCCGAGGGGGAGCGAGCGAGCTCTCGTTGCTTCCGGCCGCTCTGGGTCAGGCGGCGTCGTTCGGCTCTGTTACCACTTCGGCCCCACCGAACGCTTCGGTGTCGACGGCACAGTCGATGCCATCGTCGGCGACTTCGAAGTTCATGTCATCGGAGTGCGGCATGGCGTGTTGGGAGAAATTGGGCGTGCCTTCGACGGTCACTTCCAGACGGGAGGGGTCAGCTCCTTGGGTCGCGAATTCTTCGTGGTACGCATCGAGGATGACCTGTTCGGTGACCTCGTAGGCCTCGGCCATGCACTCACTCGAACCGACCACCGCCTGGGCGAAGGTGTAGCCGGCCGGCGTGAGTTCGCTGTTCTCGCTGACCCAGGGTGCGACGTCGGTGATCTTCCCGATCCAGCCCTTGCTGAAGTGCACCGAATCCTGCGTGGCGCCGGCGTCGACGCGGGGGCGTTCGAATCGGATCGATTCCGCGGGGATGGTCACCCGGTAGGTGCCGTTGGCCAGGGTCTCGATGACTGCCGCGCCGCTGTCGACGCAGGTGTCGATGTCGCCGATCGCGGTGAGGGTCACCCGATCGGTGCGGTAGGTCTGGCCGAGGAGCTTGTGCTCCTTGGTGCCTTCGACCGGTACGGCTGCGGTGATACGGGCGCGGCAATCGAGGGAGATCGGGTCGATGCCGATGATCGTGGCCTGGGTGAGTTCGGGCTGGCGGATGTCGGTCTCGGTGCTCGCGACGTTGAGGTCGAGGCTGTTCCAGGGCCAGTTGATGTTGATCGCGCCCGCCATGTTCATGATGACGAGCACGGCGAGGAACAAGCCGACCGTCAGGGCTGCGGTGCTGCTGCGACGGGTCATGGCGGATCGTCTCCTTCTGCACGGCTCTGCGTGCCGTCATCAATCTAGACGCTGGAGCGGTCGAAGAAGTCGCGGTGAACCCGGTCACAACCCGTCGAGAACCGCCACGTACCGTGACCAATTCGGGTGTCTGACACCCTCGCCGCGCGGGGTCAGAGGCGCCGGATGGTGGT
>JABDJW010000369.1 GCA_013002375.1 Acidimicrobiales bacterium
GGTTCGACAGGCGGTGGCGTGTCGACCTCGGGAATGGGAGTTGTGGTGGTGGCGCTCACGCAGCGGCCTTTCGTGCGACCAGGGCCTCGGCTTCGGCGCGAGCTCGACGGTCGACATCGAGCACGGCATCCAAATCGTCGACCCTTGTACCGTCGTACCGTTGGAGGGCTTCCTTGAGGAGATCGGCGATGGCCGACCAGCCGATTCGGCCGGCCAGAAAAGCATCGACGGCCACTTCGTTGGCGGCGCTCAGCCACGCCGGAGCCCCTCCCCCGGCCCGACCGGCGTCATAGGCCAGCCCGAGGCAGCCGAACGTGTCGAAGTCGGGGGGTTCGAAGTCGAGACGAGACAACTCGGTCCAGTCGATGTCGCCGTAGGGCAATTCGAGACGATCCGGATAGGCCAGCGCGTACCCGATGCAGAGCCGCATGTCGGGCATCGACAGCTGGGCGATGGTGGCGCCATCGGTGTAGCGGACCATCGAATGCACGACCGACTGCGGATGCACGACGACATCGATCCGGTCATAGTCGACGCCGTACAGCTCGTGGGCTTCGATGACCTCGAGGCCCTTGTTCATCAGCGTGGAGGAATCGATGGTGATCTTCGGCCCCATGCTCCAGGTGGGATGGGCCAGCGCATCCTCGCGGGTGACGGCCGCCAAGTCGGCGGCGGTGCGGCCTCGAAACGGGCCGCCGCTGGCGGTCAGCACCAGCGAGGCGATCCGGTCGGGGTTGTCGTTGGCGCGGAGGCACTGGTGCAGCGCACAGTGTTCGCTGTCGACGGGGATGAGCTCGGCGCCGGGAGTGGCGCGCGCCGGTGCCACCACCGGACCGGCTGCGATCAACGACTCCTTGTTGGCCAGACCGAGCCGTTTGCCGGCGGTGAGCGCACCCAGGGTGACGGGCAGGCCGGCGAAGCCGACGACGCCATTGATGATGCAGTCGGCCTCGGTCGACAGCGCCGCCATCGCGTCGGGGCCGACGACGAGTTCGGTACCGGCCGGAAGGCGTCCTTGAAGATCAGACGCCGTCGATTCGTCGGCCAGGGCAACGACCGCCGGACGGAACTCCTCGGCTTGGGCGGCCAGCAGATCCGTCGAGCTCCGCGCCCCGATGGCAACGACGTCATAGTCGTCGGGTGCCTCGCGGACGATGTCGAGTGTCTGAGTTCCGATCGACCCGGTGGAGCCGAGCACTGCAATGGTTCGCACATCTCCGAGGCTATCCAACCCCGACCCCTAGCCCCCGTCAGCGTCGTCGACGATGGCCTGCTGCATCGGATTGGCGAAGTCACGGGCATTCTCCCGGGCTGCCGGCCAAGCCCACTCCTCGTCCTGACTGTCGAGAACAAGCGTCAAGAGCTCTTCCACGGAATCGCAGATCGCGAACAGCTCATACGGGAACGTCTCGTGCGAACAATCGATGAACGAGCCATAGCCCGGCTGCGCGGGATCGAGTTCGATGCCCACATAGTCCGAGTCGAGCGCGAGCACCGCAACAATGCTGCGGGTCGCTTCGTCCGACTCGAAAAGGTCTGCGACGACGTCGATGTGCTCGGCGGCCAGCATCTCGCACGGGTACGAACCATCCGACCAGAAGCGAATGCCATTCGCCGCCTCGAGCAGGTTTCGTAGATCGGGCGGAAGCGAGAAACCGATCCGCTCCTCGCAGGCGGCAATCCGGGCCGGACCGGCACCACGACCGGGTTCGTGCTCGGCCTCGATTCGGGCGATGAGTCTTTGCAGCGGGCTCATCGCGCCGGGTGCGGTTAGAACAGGCTTTCGAAGCGGATGCGGGCCAGGAAGTAGACCGCGGGCAGGACGAACAGCAGGGCGTCGAATCGATCGAGCACGCCGCCGTGACCGGGCAGGAAGGTGCCCATGTCCTTCAGACCGAGGTCACGCTTCATCAGGCTCTCGGCCAGGTCGCCGAGCGGAGCCACCAATGCGACCACGATGCCGAGCAGAAGGGCATCCCAGAAGCCACCGAGATTGCCGAGTTCACCACCGGCACCGAATGGCTCGAAGTCGAAGACCCAGAGCAGGACGGCAGCGATCATGGCCACCGCGCTGCCACCCATGAGACCTTCGACGGTCTTGTTCGGGCTGGCCGGCGACAACGGCTGGCGGCCGGCGGCGCGACCGACCACCCAGGCGCCGGTGTCGTAGGCGACGGTGAGGATGACTGCGGACAAGAACAGCTTCTTGCCGTACTCGGGTACCGCCAACAGCAGCGCGGCGTAGGAGCCGAGCACGCCGATCCAGACCACGCCCATGAAGGTGATGCTGAGGTTCGCGGTGGGCCGATCGGCCGAGACGCCGGTGAGATACCACAGCGCTCCGAAGATGAAGGTGAGCATCAGCACCATCGGAATGGCTGCCTCGCCTCGCCAATACGCGGCGAGCGACATGAAGACCACCGCCGCGAGACCGAGCAGAACGGGCGGGTTGTACCCCGATGGGCGCACCGCGTTGAAGAACTCGGCGGCCGCCAAGCCCAGCAGTGCGGTCGCCAGGACCATCAGCGCCGCGGGGCCGATGAAGTAGGCGATGATGGCCGCGCCGATCAGAACCGCGGCCGTGCCGATCGCGACCGGAAGGTTGCGATCGGACGAGTTCGAGTCCGGCGTGCCGACGCGGCCGTCGGGCGGAGTGGTCTGCAGGGTCGGTTGGCCACGACCCCGGACCGGTTCGGCGGTTTGAGCAGCGGCAGTAGGTTCGTCGACCACGACCCGAACAGTACTCGATGGCGGCTCGGCTTCGGGAGGCGTGAGCGGCGGATCGAAATCCGGCACCTTCTCGTCGAAGCGATCGAAGGAGTCGTTCTGGTCGTCGTACTCGAAGAACTGGTCGCCGGCCACCTCCGGTTTCGGGGCCGCGGCGGCCCGCTGCTCGGAATCGGCCCAGCGAGGGCCTTCGCGGTTCAGCGCCGACCACTCCTGCAACGATTGGTCGGCGGCCGCGGGGTCGGAGTCGGCTTCGCTGAACACGGACGAGCCGGGCGTCGTGCCGTCGTCGGGGGCATCGAGGTCGTCGAAAACCGAGGCGCCCGGGGTCACATCATCGTCGACGGTGTCGTCGCCGATGATGCGAATGCCTTCGTACAGATCGTCGTCCTGGTTGTCGTCAGCCATGTGTGCCTTCCTGAGGTCAGACCTCGAGCAGTTCTTCTTCCTTTGCCGCACGGGCCGTCTCGATCTGGCCCTCGTGGCGTTGGGTGAGTTCGTCGAGCTGGTTCTCGGCCCGTTGGATGTCGTCGGACGACTGGCCACCGTCCTTTTCGAGATCGTCAAGATCTTTTCGCGCCCCGCGACGCACGCCGCGGATGCTGTTCTTCGCGTCCTCGGCCATGTTGTTCACCACTCGGACGAGGTCGCGGCGCCGCTCCTCGGTGAGCGGCGGGAAGACCAGCCGAATCGTCTTGCCGTCGTTGCTCGGAGACAGCCCCAGATCCGAGTTCTGAATGGAGCGGGTGACGGCATCGACATTTTGAGGATCGTGGGGCGTGATCAACAGTTGACGAGCCTCAGGGACCGAGAAGCTGGCCAGTTCGAGCATCTGCATCTCGACGCCATAGGCCTCGACGATGAGCTTCTCGACCAGCGCCGAGTTGGCCCGGCCGGTGCGCACCGACGAGAAGTCCTTCCGAGCATGGCTGACCGACGCGTCCATCTTCTCCGACGCGTCCGAGAGAACCAGTTCGATGAGTTCAGCGCTCATTCGTGCTCTTCCCAGTGCTCATTTCAGGTGCTCAATTTGGTTGCTCAGTTGGGTACTCAGTTGGAATCCCGATGCCCATCAGCTCACCAGCGTACCGACAGACTCTCCGGCGAGAAGGGATTGCACATTACCCGGTCCCATCAGGTCGAACATAACGATGGGCAGATCATTGTCCATGCACAAGGCGATCGCCGTGGTGTCCATTGCCTTGAGTCCGTCGCTGAGCACCTGCTGGTACGTGACGGTCTCGAGTTTGGTGGCATCGGGGTTCGTGCGGGGGTCGGCGGTGTAGATGCCGTCGGTGCCCGAGTGCGTGCCCTTCAGCACGGCGCCCGCCTCGATCTCGACCGCGCGCAGCGCCGCGGTGGTGTCGGTGGTGAAGAACGGATTGCCGGTACCGCCGCCGAAGATCACGACGCGGCCCTTCTCGAGATGGCGCACCGCCTTTCGGCGAATGTACGGCTCGGCGACCTGGGCCATGTGGATGGCGCTCTGCACCCGGGTCGGGACGCCACGGCGCTCGAGCACATCTTGCAGGGCCAGGGCATTCATCACGGTGGCCAACATGCCCATGTAGTCGGCCTGGGCCCGGTCCATGCCGGCGCCGGCACCGGCCATGCCGCGCCAGATGTTGCCGCCGCCGACGACGACTGCGATCTCGACGCTGAATTCCTGCCGGACGGCCACGATGTTGTCGGCCAGCTTGGCCACGGTCGCGCCGTCGATGCCATACGGGGTTTCACCGGCGAAGGCCTCGCCCGACATCTTCAGCAGAATCCGATCCCACCGGGCCTTGCGGGTGCCCTGCGGGATTTCGCGGATCGGGTCTTGACTCAATGCGTTCAGCCTCCGACGAAGGCTTGCACGAATCGGACGATACTGCCACCGCCCAGGCTGTCGGCCACCTTGGTCTTCTCGCCGTGCAATCCCTGCTCGAGCAGCGCGCGATCGGCGAACCACGCGGTGAGCCGCCCTTCGACGATCTTGTCCCAGGCTTGCTCGGGCTTGCCCTCCGCCTTGGTGATGTCGAGCAACGAGGCCCGTTCGGCCTCGACCTCCGCGGCATCGACCTCGTCACGGGTGAGCACGCTGGGCTTGGCGAACGCAATGTGCAGGGCCACCTGGTGGAGATCATCCTGGCTGACACCACTGCCTTCGACGACGACCGCGTTCACGCCGCGGCCGTCCTGGCTGTGCAGGTAGGTGTCGAGCAGGTTGCCGTCGGCGGCTCGAATCTGCTCGATGCGGCCGAGTTCGATGTTCTCCTTCAGCACCAGCTTGAGGTCCTCGAGCTCGGCGGTGAGGGCGTCGGCCGCCCCGGCGCCGTCGGCCAGCACGGCATCGGCCAGCTTCTGGGTGAAGGCCAAGAAACCATCGCTCTTGGCCGAGAAGTCGGTCTCACACTTGACGTGGACCAGGGCAACCACGCCGTCGCCCTGGGCGACTGCGACCGCGCCCTCGGCATTCTCGCGATCGGTGCGGCCGGCCGCCTTGGCCATGCCCTTCTCGCGCAGCAACTGGGTGGCGGCTTCCATGTCGCCGTCGGTCTCGGTGAGCGCCTTCTTCGCGTCCATCATGCCCGCGCCGGTGGCGTCGCGCAGCGCCTTCACATCCTTGGCTCCGAACTCAGGCATCGGGGGTGCTCCCTTCGGCGTTTTCGTCGCCGGCCGCGTCGTCGGCCGGCTTCGCACCACCCGGGGCGGTGAATCCGGCGGCCTCGGCCGCTTCGGCGGTGGTGAACCAGACCTCGGCGACCGTGGCGTCGAAGTACCGGCTGCCAGGCGCGTGATACTTCATCGAGTCAGCGTTGCCCTTGATCGTGTACTCGGCGCCGGGCGACGCTCCGTCGGGCCCGGCTTTGGCCGAGCCCTCGCCGAACGGCAAAGCATCGTCGGCGTTCACGGTGCCGTCGGCGTCGGAATCGGTGGTTGTCGATT
>JABDJW010000378.1 GCA_013002375.1 Acidimicrobiales bacterium
GCGGTTTCCTGATCGATGTCGGCCGTTTCGAATGCGAGATGGGGGCCGGTCGGGGCGACGAAATCCGGATCCTCGATGAGGTGGATCTGCACGCCGTTGCCGGTGGCGAACCAGGCGCCGGGCACCCCGAAGTCGGGTCGAGGCAGCGGTTCGAGGCCCAGCACGTCGCGGTAGAACGGAACTGCGGTCTCGATGTCGGCCACGTTCAGCGACACGTGCTGCACCGCCCGCATCGCGCGGCTTTGCAGCGGCGGGGCCTTGACCTCGACGACGATCTCGCGGAAGGTCTCGGTCCCGTTGTTGACCGCGGTTTCGATGCCGCCGGCCTCGGCGAAGATCACCGTACCGGGGGCCACCGGCCCTTCGAGCTGGTCGGCCCCGGCGAACGTGCCACCGGAGTCGGGCTCGAAGTGAGCCGAGATGAGATCGCCCTCGATCTGCACCATCACGTAGTCGTGTTGGTGGTGATGGAGATCGGATCGTTCGCCCGGGGCGAGTTCGAGCTCCCAGACCCGGATCGCGTCGTTGTCGACCAGGAGCGACGTGCCCACATCGCCGAACACCCGCTCCTCGCCGCCTGCGTCTGCCATTGGCTCCATTTCCACTTCTGGCTCCACTTCTGGCTCCCCATTCGAATCCCGGCGGTGAAGAACGCTGTTCTTCACCGCCGGAACAATGTACCATCGCCGGGTGGAGCGAGAGATCTTGTTCACGGGGATCGGCGGTCAAGGCATCCAGCTGGCCGCCCGAACCCTGGCCGAGGCTGCGATTGCCGACGGCCGACGGGCCCAGCTGTTTTCGAGCTATGGCGGCATGATGCGCGGCGGCAACAGCGACGCGTTTCTGGTGGTGGCCGACGATGCCATCACCTCTCCCCCGGTGGTGGGCACTGCCTGGGCCGCAGTCGTGATGCACCACGAACACGCCGCCGGCGTGTGGCCGAAGCTCACCGAGTCGTCGCTCACGCTGATCAACCGGTCGGTGGTGGCGGCCGAGTGCCGGCCCGGCACCGGCGCAGTGGTCGAAATCGACGCGCTCGACATTGCCACCGGGTTGGGCGCACCGGTCGCCGCCTCACTGGTGCTGATCGGCGCGCTGGTCGGCGCGACCGGTGTGGTCAGCGCCGACGCGCTGCTCGACAGCGCGGCCCGCGTGTTGCCGAGCTATCGGGCCGAGGCCGCAGCCGTGAACCGGCGGGCGCTCGAAGCCGGCCTGGCCACGACGAACCTGGGCCATCCCGCCTGGTCAAGGGCCGAGGTTCCGTCATGACGCCGCCCGAATCGAGCCCAGATGGACCCGCACCCGAGGTGGCCGAGACCGTGGTGCGCGGCACGGTGGTGATCGACATCGAGGCGTGCAAGGGCTGCGACCTGTGCATCGAGGCCTGCAAGCCCGACGTCCTGCGCATGACCACCGACGAGCGCAACACTCGGGGCTACCGATACCCGCAACTGCTGCCGGGCTGCACTGGGTGCCGGGCCTGCGCCGATGTGTGCCCCGACTTCTGTTTTCAGGTGTGGCGCTACGACACGCCCAAGACCTGGACCGAGGCGGGAGGGCTCGCGTGACGACCCGCTTGGTCGAAGGTTCCGCGGTCGTCGCCGAGGCCATGGTGCGGGCGGGGTGCCGGTTCTTCGCCGGCTACCCGATGACGCCGTTCACCGAAGTGCTCGAACACATGGCCGAATCACTCCCCCGGGTCGATGGCGTGTGCATCAATGCCGAGAGCGAACTGGAAGCGGTCGGCATGGTGTGGGGGGCAGCAGCCGCGGGTGCTCGGGCCGCGACCGGCTCGACCGGTCAGGGCCTGTCGCTCATGCAGGAGTCGATCGCCGAGGCCGCGATGGCCGGCATCGGCTTCGTGGTGCTCAACATGGCTCGAGGGCAGGGCGACTACTTCCAAGCGACCCGCGGTGGAGGCCACGGCGACTACCGCACGCCGGTGCTGGCGCCGTCCGGCCCGGCCGAGGTCACCGAGCTGGTGGCCGACGCGTTCGAGCTTGCCGAACGGTGGCGCAACCCCGTGGTGGTCGTCGGCGACTACTACATGGCCCACACGTGGGTCGATCTCGACGTGGCCGCGGCGGTCCCCGATCCACCGCCGGCGCCCGATTGGGCGCTCGACGGATCGTCCGGCGGCACCGGTTCGGCCAAGTTGGTCTCGCCGTTGGGCACCACCAAACAACGCGACGGCGTCGGCTACGACCTGGCCGCGCACTACGACCACTGTGCGCAGCGCCGGCAAGCGATGACCGAGGGCATCGCGCCCCGAGCCGAATGCCTCCACACCGACGATGCCGATGTCGTGCTGGTGGCCTACGGCACGATGGCCCGCTACGCCGAGGCGGTGGTGACCGCGTGCCGAACCGAAGGCTTGCGACTGGGACTGGTGCGACCCATCACGCTGTGGCCCTACCCCAGCGAGATCGTGGCCGAGGCTTGCGCGGAAACCAAGGTGGTGGCGGTGTACGAGAACAACGCCGGGCAGATGATCGACGACGTGAACCTCGCCCTGCTCGGTGCGGCGCCGGTGGTGGGCATCAACGGCTTCCGCACCGACTCGTCGGCGTTCGGCATCGCCCCCGACGTCACGGTCGAGAACCTGACCGCATCGGTGCAGGCACTGTTCGAGCAGTACGGATAGGAGGCGAACATGAACCGGCGCAACAATGACGAACTGCGGGTGATCGCCACCGAGCACGCACCCGACGACGCCAACCAGGTCGCCGACTTCACCCCCGGGCTGATCGACGTCGGCGAGCACCACTTGTGTCCCGGCTGCGGCGAACCGATCGCCATCCGGGCGGTGATGGATGCCATCGCGCTCCTCGGGTTGGCCGACACGTGCATTGCGGTGTTCGGCATCGGGTGCAGCACCGCGTTCTCGAACAACCTCGACGTCGAGGTGTTGCAGGCCCTGCACGGCCGGGCCCCGTCGGTGGCCACCGGCGTTGCCCGGGTCCACCCCGGCTTGGCCGTGTTCACGATCCAGGGCGACGGCGACATGGCCAACGAGGGTCTCCAGGAGGTGCTGCACGCCGCCGCACGGGGCGAGAACATCGTGTGCATCATGTTGAACAACGGCGTCTTCGGCGAGACCGGTGGGCACCTCACCGTCACCACCACGATCGGCCAGCGCACCAAGAACACCCTCGACGGTCGCACCGCGGCCGAACACGGGCACCCGATGCGAATCGCCGAGCTGCTGGCCCAGATCGACGGGGTCGGGTACGTGGCCCGAGGCGCGGTGAACGACGCCGGCAACGTGGCCCGCACCAAACGCATGGTCGTCGAGGCGTTCACCGCGCAGCAGGCCGGGTTGGGCTTGTCGTTCGTCGAGATCCTGACGATGTGCCCCACCGGATGGTTCGTGCCGACCGACGAGGCCCCCGACTACCTGGCGTCGACGCTGGCCGGTACCCACGGCGTGGGGGTCTTGCGCTCGGCCCTGGAGCCGGCGTGATCTCGCTGAACGCGATATCCCTGAACGACATGTCCCTCAACGACATGGTGTTCGAGCCACGTGTCGAAGACTTGGGCTGAGGGCCCGGGCATCGTGGTCATGCCCAACGGCGTCAGCATCAGAGCCCGAGGGCTCCACAGCCCCATCGCCTACACCGATCCCGACTACGGCGTGTACCTGCTGCGGCGGCGGCCGACGCAGATCAGCTGGCCCCACGATTGGATCCGGTGGCCTGATCTGTGGCTTCCGACCGACCGAGCCGGTGCGGTCGACACGCTGCTGGCCGCGCTCGAGCGGGCCGAACGGGAACAGGTCGAGATCGCCTGCAAAGCCGGACGGGGTCGCACCGGAACGGCCCTGGCCGTCATGGCCATCGCCACCGGCATTGCCTCCGATGCTGCCGTCGAGTGGGTTCGCCGCAACTACGACCCACGCGCGGTCGAGACACCGTGGCAACGCCGCTGGATTTCAAGGCTGCGTCTCCCCGACCGACCCTGAGGCCGCGTCATCGCGCCAGCGCAGGTCTGGTTGTGGCCACTGCGCGATCGCTTACGCTGGTGGCATGGCCGGCAACATCGTCCCGTGTGGCTCCTGCGGGGCAAAGAACCGAATCCCGGCGGCGAGTTCGGGGCGACCGCGCTGCGCCAAGTGCAAGACCGATCTCACCTGGCTGGTCGATGCCGGCGATGCCACCTTCACCCAGGCCGTCGACACCACCGCGCTGGTCCTGGTCGACCTCTGGGCGCCGTGGTGTGGCCCGTGCCGAATGGTCGCACCGATCCTCGAATCGCTCGCCGCTGATTTCGCCGGCCGACTGAAGGTGGTGAAGGTCAACGTCGACGACAACCCCCGCACCGCGCAGACCTACCAGGCGATGAGCATCCCGATGCTGGTCTTCATCGCCGACGGCGAGCCGGTCGAGACGGTGGTCGGCGCCCAGCCCGAGCCCGTCCTGCGGGCCGCTGTCGAACGCCACCTCACCGAGCTCGGCCGATGAGCCTCGTCCGCGCCGCCGACTCGCGACCGATCGGGCTCGAGCCGACCGAGCTGGTCGAGATCGTGTCGGTGTGCGACAACGTCACCGACGTGTTGCTGCCCGACGAAGGGCCGGCCCGACGGTTTCGGGGCGGAGGGGGAAGCGACCCGCTCCCCGCGCCCCTGCTGTCGACCGGCACCGCGGCCGACTCGCCGCTCGCCCAGCACGGCTACTCGTCGCTCGTCCGGGTGCAGGGAGCGTCGCAGCGGTGGTCGATCCTGTTCGACACCGGCGCCACCCCCGACGGGTGCATCGACAACCTACGCCGGCTCGGCATCGACCCCGACGAGATCGATGCCGTCGTGCTGAGCCACGGCCACTACGACCATGTCACCGGTCTCTCGGGCCTCGCCCCCGTGCTCGGTCCTCGCCAGGTTCCCGTCGTCGTCCACCCGGCCGCGTTCCGGGCCCGCCGGTTTCCACTGCCGGGGGGTGGGTATCGCGAGCTGGCCCACCTCGATCGTGCCGCTCTCGAAGCAGCGGGGTTCGTAGTCGAAGCCCACGAAGGCCCGGTGCTGCTGGCCGATGATCGCCTGCTGGTCACCGGCACCGTCGATCGCCACACCGAATTCGAGCCCGGCCTCCCCGGCCAGGAGGCCCTGGTCGACGATCACTGGCAGCCCGACGCCGAGATGCCCGACGATCAAGCGCTCGTGATGGATCTGATCGATCGCGGCCTCGTCGTCATGACCGGCTGCGGCCACAGCGGCATCATCAACATCGCTCGTCACGGCCGGGCCGTCACCGGCCGTGATGACGTGCATGCGGTGATGGGCGGCTTCCACCTCGGCGGACGGTTGTTCGAACCGGCGATCGGCCCGACCGTCGACGGCCTGGTCGAACTGGAACCTGACGTCGTCGTACCGACCCACTGCACCGGCTGGCGAGCCATCGCCGCCATTGCCGATGCCCTCCCCGAGTCGTTCGTCCACAACAGCGTCGGCACCACGTATCACCTCGGCCCGAGCTGACCTCACCGAAGTTGGTCCTTGAGGGCCTTGGTCACGTTGCGATATCGCCGAGCAGCCCGCTTTGCATCGCTGCCCGAAGGCATCGTCGGTCGTGAAGTGGTAGCCGGCTCCGCCGACGTCCTCCAGCGGCCACGCCCTGCCGATATCTGAAGATTTCGGGCTCGATCGGTTGGGACGAAAGTCACTAGCGACTCCGTGAGTGGCTCGTAGACTGGATTGTGGTGGGGGGCTCCATCTACCCCTGGGGGAGTCAGGACCACCCCGTGAAAAACACAACCAATGCACAGTTTCGAGCCCTCGAAGCCTTTGTTCCGGCGCGCGAGATCCACGAACTCGATCACTTGGGCACCGTCGGCGCCCTCGAAGCGGCCCACGAACTGGTGCACATCGGCGATGTCGGCCGGGAATGCCTGGTCATTCTGGACGGCACCGTGCTCGTCGACCGGGAAGACGGCACGACCCCGATCGAGGTCGGCCCCGGTGAGATCATCGGCGAACTGGCCCTGATCACGGGCGCCGAGCGCAACGCCACCGTCACCGCGCAGACCGAAGTCACCGCACTGGCGCTGCATCGGGCCGAGTTCAACGCCGCGCTGGCCGACTGCCCCCACTTCGCGAAACACGCGCTGCTGCGAGCGGTCGAACGCCTCGCCCCTACCGGCTGAGGCGTTTCAGGCCGGGCTCGACATCGGCACGCTGGGCTACGACTACCTCTCGCGGGTCAACGCCGCCCGCCATCAACGAGGAACTGCTGGGCGGTACATGCCGCTCCGTCGTCGGCGGCCAGGAACAACACCATCTGAGCGAACTCGGCCGGATAGATCCTCCGCTTGATCGCCTGATCGCTGAGCGTTCCTTCCTCGCCCTCAGGACTCCACCACTTCGTCAGCTGGCGTTCCGTTGCCACCCAACCGGGCAGGACGGTGTTCACCCGGAC
>JABDJW010000381.1 GCA_013002375.1 Acidimicrobiales bacterium
ATGTGATACATCGACGCAGCCCAGGAGACCAGGACGACAAGAGCGACCGGCCACCGCAGCCATCGCCAGAGCGAGGCGAAGGTCGAGCCGAGGCCGATCTCGTCGGCCAGCTCGTCGGCGCCACCGATCAGCGGCCCGACGACTAACAGTGACACGACGACGACGCCGACGAGCACCGCACTGAACGCGAGCACCAGTCCAATCAGCCGAGCGCCCACCCAACCCCGACGCTGATCGATGTCGTACGCGACATCGATGGCCCGAACCGCGGTGGCGAACCCCCGCGACGCGGTATAGAGCGCGGCGATGACACCCACCGTGAGCGCGTCGCTCGACGTACTCTGAAAGAGCCCCGAGAAGAGGTCAACGACATCGGACGAGTCCCCGAAGATGTTGACCGCCTGCTCGACCACCCACTCCTCGATATCGGCCGAGGTGCCTTCGCCGGTCTGGTCGGCCAGCCAGCCCAGGCCGGCGGTCAGCACCAGCATCAAGGGCAACAGGCTGAGCAAGCCCCAGAACGCGATCTCGGCCGCGAGCCCGCCGACCCGGTGTTCTTGCCACCGCGAAACGAACTCTTCGGCGAATCGCACCGGCCACCGGCTACGGACCCGCCCGATGAAGGCTGCCACGCTTCAAGCGTGCCAGACGGAACGGGTATCCGTCGCGATGCGATCGACCTCTCGCCCGGTCGAGACGACTTAGGGTTCAGCCAGCACCGGCGCGAAATGATCGGGCTCGAAGAACGCACCGGGACGCATCACGATCGCCTCCAGGGTTCGACCCATCTCCCGGCTGTACTTCATCACCGCCGGCTGGCTGGTACCGCCCCGAAATGCCCGAGCGCCCCGCTCCGCCAGGCCAGCGAGCAGGGAGGTGTAGACCCCTCGGAGCAGCCCTCGACCGCGAGCGGAAGGCGAAAAGCACAGGCTCATGCCGCCGGTCGGGCCCCAGAACGGATGGTCGACCGCGATCGTCGCGCCGGCATGGGCCACGATGCGGGCGCCCTCGCTCACCACGAGCTCGAGGTGGTCCGGCGCGGCCAGCGCGTCGGTGAAGCGCCGGGCCTGCGACTCGAGAAACCGGGGGTCGGCACCGAACCAGCAGTATTGCGGTTCGGCCGCGAAGGCATCGGCGTAGATACCCACGACGGCGTCGATCTGATCGGGCTCCATCGGTGCGATCGTGAACCCAGCCGGAAGGGCCGCAGACCGGAATCGCCGGCGAGCCGCATCGACCTCGCCGAGCTGAATCACGCTGTCGATTCCGGCACCCACCGACAGCAGCGCCCGGCGAGCCTGGTGGTACGAGCGATCGAGTAGCAGATCCCACTCCGGTTCGAAGTCCGGCATCGCAGCCGCAAGCGTGTGTTCGAGCCACCGTTCCACATCGACCCCGAGGCGGGAGTCGATCGCAATCGAGGTGACCGGCGGCCCGAAGAAGCTCTCCTCCTGGTGCCGCCAGGCCACGACGGCGTCGGGCCGACGGCGAGCCGGGTATTGCTCCACCGTGCCGTCCGTATACAGCGGCTCGAGCAGCGCCGCAACCTTCTCAGCAGCATCGTCGCTGGGCAAGAACAACTCGTGCCGGCCCAATGCTTCGAGGCGGAGCTCGATGTGGTCAGCCAGCACGGTTTGCCGCTCGCAGCACCATGGCCGGAACCCTAGTGCCGGGTAGCGTCGGGCCATGGCCGATTCTCCTGGAGCAGCCGCCACCTTGATCGAGGTGGCACCGAACGTCCTCGTGTGGCGCGACCCGACCCCGGGGCGAGCCCATCCGAACGCCGGCGTGGTCATCGACGAGGACGCGGCGACGGTCATCGATGCCCTTCCGGGGCCATCGGCCGCCAAGATTCTCCATGACCAACTCGAACGCCTCGGGCAGCGGGTGCGGCGCGTTGTCGTGACCTCCAGCCACGTCGAGCACGTCGGCGGTTCGAGTGTGTTCACCATGGCTGGGTTCTACGGCTCGGCGGTGGCCAGCGAGAACCTCGACCTACCGCCCAACGTGCGGGGCAATCAGCTCCGGCTCCCGGAGTACGCCCCCGAGTACGACGACGAGTTCACCACCCGACCGATCAGTCACACCGTCGACCAGGCCGCGTACCTGTCGGCGACGGCGATCGCCGTTCCCACCGCAGGCCAGCAGGCCCTGAACCTGGTGGTACAGGTCCCTCATGTGAACATCGTTTTTGCCGGTGCCATGTGTTCATTCGGCGAGACGCCGCTGTGTTTCGACGGAGATCCTGCCGGGTGGGCCGACAACCTCGAACAGCTCTTCACGCTCGGCCAGATCATCGTGCCCGGCCACGGCGACGTCGGTGGGCACGACGAGGTTCGGGCCCTGCAGGGCTATCTCCGAGCCTGCGTCGCGGCCGGCGGAGATGCCGGCGCGATCGGCCCCGGACCCTGGGACGACTGGTCAGGCCGCGAATGGGATGTCGTCAACGTCGAACGGGCCGCGATGCTGGCCGCCGGCGATTTCGCGCCCCCGCCGAGCATGTTGCGGGCGCTCGGCCTCGGCTAAGGAGCGCCGTTCTCACCGGCACTCCCCCGACCGGTGGGGTGTGAGCCCCGACCCGGGGCCGATTCGCCGGTGTGCCAGTGCAACCGGCACCGGAGCTCGTACGTGACAGCCGGCTCCACATTCGGATCGTCGACGACCTTCAACTCGCCGTCGTAGACCTGCTCACCGTCGACCATCCGGGCATTGTGGGTCGCCCGTTCGCCACACCAACACCGGGCTTCGACATCGACCTCGGTACTGCGGTCAGCCAACTCGAGCAGCCGCTGGGTACCGGGAAAGAGGCGGCCCCGAAAGTCGGTGAGCAACCCGAAGGCATAGACATCGGCGTCCAGTTCGTCGACGACGCGGGCGAGCTGTTCGATTTGTTCCGGCTCGTAGAACTGCGCCTCGTCGCACACCATGTAGTCGAGCGCCTCGTCGGCCTGCAGCGCCTCCGCCAGCGTGAACAGGTCGGTGCCTTCCACCACGTCGATGGCCTCGGCCGACACGCCGAGCTGACTCGAGACCTGGCCACTCTTTCGGTCGAGCTGCGTACACAGCACGCCCCGCAACCCGCGCACCGACAGGTTGTGATGGATCTGGAGCGCAAGGGTGGATTTGCCCGAACCCATGGTGCCGAACGAGAAACGAAGCTGAGCCACCGCCGAAACCTACGAGGCCCCTCACCCCGACAGCAACATGACCTCAGCAGCAACATGGGCCCCAGCAGCGTGCCAGACTGAGCCCTATGAGCACCGAAGCATCCCAGAAAGCGTTGGCCAAGGCCCGGGCGAAGCTCGACAAGGAGTACCGCCAGGTGCGCGACGCCCTGGGCGACATTCACGTCAAGTTCGATGCCGTCATCGCGGCTCGCGAGGAAGACGACATCGAGTCGCTGCTGGCCGCGCTGGAGAAGGCGGTGAAGAACGTCCGTACCGGCGGTCTCGTCGGTTCTGGGGCCAAGGGGCATCGCCGGGCGCTCAAGGACTACCGCGAAAAGCTCGAAGCCGACGCCACCGCGGTCGAGTAACCGCTCGCCCTCGACCGAACTAGGAACAGCCCGACGTGTTGCCGCAGGTGTGGCAGGCGTAGCAGCTGCCGGCGCGCTGCATCTGTTCGCCACACTGCATACACAACGGGGCGGACCGCATGGATTCGGTTTCGTACGCCGCGGTTTCGGGCGCGATCTGCCGACTGACACTCGCGGCCAGCTCGGCTGCGGACGGGATGCTCGGGGGGTCGGGGGCGACGTCGGCCCCCTGGCGGGTCGGGGTGGCCGTTTCCTCCACCCCGGGGAGGGTCGGCTGTACCCGTTCGCCGGTCGTGAAGATGCCGAGGCCGGCCCGCTCCACCGGGTCGAAGTACTCCACGGCCAGGCGTCGGAACAGGTAATCCATCAGACTGCTCGCGATGCGGATATCGGGGTCGTCGGTCATGCCGGCGGGCTCGAAGCGCATGCCGATGAGCGCCTTGACGTAGCTCCTGAGCGGCACGCCGTACTGCAGGCCGTGCGACACCGAGATGGCGAAAGCG
>JABDJW010000396.1 GCA_013002375.1 Acidimicrobiales bacterium
CGCATGTGGCGCGTTGTTGATCGGGGCCCGGACCGGGCCGTGGGCGCAGGGCCGACGCGGCCCCACTGACGGGAATGCATGTTTTGGACTCCGCTCCAAGGACATTGCGGGTGGCCACGCGGAAGCGGCTACCAAAGATGACCGTGGCACGTTACGAAACGATGACAGCTTTGACAACTTCAGCTTCAACAACATCTGTCACACCAGCCCACGTTGGCCTCAGGACACACAGTGCTCTAGTACCCCGCCACCGGCGCGCCAGGGTGGGCGTCGGCCGTGCCTGGCTGCGACGACGGAGGGATCAGCCGCCGGTGTCGCTCCAGTGCCAGGCTTCCGACGGCAGGTTGAAGAACCCGTAATCGCGGGCGTTCTGCACCAGCCACTGGAACTCCGGCGAACCCGAGCGCAACGCAACGCCGCCCAGGTGGAAGTCGATCGCCAAGCCGTACTCGTGGCGTGAGGTGCCCGGAATGGCGGTCGGCGGCGTACACGTCGACGGTTGCGCCGAATACACGTTGCCGCAGTTCTGTTCGCGAAGCCGGATCTGCTGGGAATTCGATCGCCAACCCCAACCTTCGAGGAAGATGCCATCGGCCCGAGCCGCCTCGAGCAGGTTCCAGAGATGCACGGCCCGGACTTCGTTGACCACGATGTCGCGCACTCGCCAGAGCCGAATGGTCGAACCGTCTGGGCCGAGTTCCTCGCCGTAGAAGCTGACGTCCTCGCGGCCGACCAGCTGCGACGTATCGACCAGCGGCGCCGACGATGCCGTCGGGGTCGAACCCTCCGGGGCCGGAGGCTTCGGCAGGACGCCGGCCACCGGCGTGCCCTGCATGGCAAAGGTTGTGATGTCGACCAACTGGCCGCGTTCGTCGAGTGTCGCGATCTGCGAACCCAACGCGGCCAGATCGGCTTCGGCCACCACCGAAGCCTGCGCTCCTTCGACTTCAGCGGCGGGCTCGGTCGCGGGTTCGCTCAACGCTTGCGCTTCGGGCGAACCCGCCTTGACCTTCAGCACCCGTCCTTCGGCTTCGGCCGGTTCTTCGGGTAGGACCCAGGAACCATCGAGCGCCCGAATCAGCTCGACCGGTTCTTCGGGTTCGACCCAGGAACCATCGAGTGCCCGAATCAACTCGACCGATTCCTGCGCCCCGCCCGGTGCGGCAGCCGCAAGTCCGTCGGCCCGGCGCTTGTCGAAGGCAGCGCGCTCGACGGCCAGCGCGTTCTCGGTGTTGGCCGCGTACAGCCCGAGCGAGTCGCGCCCGTCACCGTCCCAGTCGCCGACAACGGCAATCGCACCCGGGCCGCCGGCTTTGATCGGCGGGCCGACCAGATTGCCGTGGACGTCGCCGCGAACGAAGACGCCCACGGGCCGATTCAGCTCGGCCGAGGCCGGCTTGTAGACCCCGATCTCGCTCACACCATCACCGTCCCAATCGCCGGTGAGCGGTTGATCACCCCACTCGCCGAACATCACGGTGTGGGTGATCGTGCCGTCCGGGCCGAGCAACTCGAACCGTCCCTGCTGATCGAAACTGTCGAACAAGGCTCCGTCGTCGATGAAATCACCGTTCCAGTCGCCGGCGAGGGGAACGGCCGTCGATGCCACCTCGACCGCTCGCGTCGGTGCCGACTTGTCGCCCTGGACGAACAGCGCACCCGAGTCGGCTTCGGACACGAGTCCGAGATCGTCGATGCCGTCGCCGTCCCAATCGCCAAAGGTCGTCCGGGCCGCATCGCGGTCGGAGTCGAGTTGTACCGGTGCATCGGCGTCGATCGAGGCGATGACCGACAGCGCTTCGGTCTCTGCGTCGACCGCGAGGAGCCCGACTTGATCCTGCAGATGCAGGCGCGCCGGCGGCAGTGGATCGCCACTGTATTCGAGCGCGGCGCTGAGCACGGGCTCGATGAAGACGTCGGAGAAGTAGTACGCACTGATGGCGTCGTCGACCGTGTCGGGATCGTCCGCGCCGAACGCGCACAAGTGCGCAGCCGCCGCAGTGGCGGCGTCCCACAAGTTCTGTGGATCACGAGCGTGGTCACCGTTTCCGTCCGCGGCGTAGAACGCCCACGTCGACGGGATGAACTGGAAGGGTCCGACGGCGCGGTCCCAGATCGGATCGCCGTCCCAGTTCCCGTCATCGGTGTCGGCGATCGCCAGCCGCCCATCGCTTCCGTCGAGCGGCTCGCTGAGAATGGCCGGATAGACGGTTCCCGACGCGGTTCGTCGGGTGCCGTACACCCGGCCATGGTTGCTGGCCACCTTGCCGATGCCGGCCAGTACCGTCCAGGGCACATCGCACGCGGCATCGGCGGCCGCGTAGCGGTAGGCCGACAACAGCGGCGCCGGGATGTCCTCGACCGCGTAGTCGCTCGGCGCCGACGGGATGTACAACTCCGACGGTGCCATCGCGGCATGGACTTGGGTTGCCGTGAACGCCAGCCCGCTCGCGGCGAGCGCGCTGATGACGATCAGCCTCACAACTGTGGTGAATGTCACCCTCAGTGTCCTCGTCGCCATGAAAGCCTTCGCATCGCGTTCCGCCAGTCCTCACCGTAGCCGCGAGCAGGCGTGGATCCCCATCGCCGGACGGCAATTTCTGAACGTTTTTGCTGCGATTTCCGATGCCCGTCACCTGCGGCGATCAGCAGCCCGGCCTACCATCGGCGCGTGAGCACTACGGACAGTCCCGGATCTTCGCCTTCCCCCCTCTTCGACCCCGACCGGTGGCGACTGGTCGACGGACCGATCGCCGACGTCGTCGGCACCGACATCACGTACCATCGCTGCGTCGACCAAGGCACAGTGCGGATCGCGTTCAATCGCCCCGAAGTCCGGAATGCGTTCCGGCCCGGCACGGTCGACGAGCTTTACCGAGCGCTGGACCATGCCCGCATGGCCACCGATGTCGGATCGATCATCCTGACCGGCAACGGCCCGTCACCCAAGGACGGAGGATGGGCGTTCTGCAGCGGGGGCGATCAGCGCATCCGAGGCAAGGACGGCTACAAGTACGCCGAAGGCGAGCAAGCGGACAGCATCGATCCGGCGCGAGTGGGCCGCCTGCACATCCTCGAAGTCCAGCGCCTCATCCGCTTCATGCCCAAGGTCGTGATCTGCGCGGTGCCCGGGTGGGCGGTCGGAGGTGGCCACAGCCTGCACGTGGTCTGTGACCTCACGCTGGCCAGCCGCGAGCACGCCATCTTCAAGCAGACCGACACCGACGTCGCCAGCTTCGACGGTGGGTTCGGATCGGCGTACCTGGCCAAGCAGGTCGGGCAGAAGTTCGCCCGTGAGGTCTTCTTCCTGGGCCGCAGCTACTCGGCCGAGCAGGCCCATCACATGGGCATGGTGAACGAGGTCGTGCCCCACGATCAGCTCGAGACGGTGGCGCTCGAATGGGCCGCCGCCATCAACGGCAAGAGCCCGACCGCGCAGCGCATGGCGAAGTACGCCATGAACCTGATCGACGACGGCCTGGTCGGGCAGCAGGTCTTCGCCGGTGAAGCGACCCGGCTGGCCTACATGACCGACGAGGCAGTCGAGGGCCGGGACGCGTTCTTGGAGAAGCGCGATCCCGATTGGGATCGCTTCCCCTACCACTTCTAGTCGGCGCGTCTTTCAGGCATGGCCAGCACCACCCGCACCGTTCTCGCCTTCTGGAAGCCGTATGACGTGCTGTCGACCTTCACCGATCGCGACGGTCGCGACAATCTCTCCAACTACGTCGACCTGGTCGGCGCGTATGGGGCCGGGCGACTCGACAAGGACAGCGAGGGGCTGCTGATCGTCACCGATGACGCGGCCTTGCGGTCGCGGCTGACCGAACCGAAGCGCAAGGTGCCCAAGTCCTACTACGTACAGGTCGAGGGCATTCCCGATGATGCCGCCCTCGACGCCCTGCGCACCGGTGTCGAACTCAAGGACGGGTTGACCCGGCCGGCGAAGGCCACCCGCATGAAGGGTGAGCCGGAGCTCCCGGCTCGACCTGTGCCGATTCGCAGCCGCGCCGCCATTCCGACGTCCTGGTTGCGGCTGACGATCACCGAGGGCCGCAATCGGCAGGTTCGCCGGATGACCGCCGCGGTCGGCTACCCGACGCTGCGCTTGGTTCGCTGGTCGGTCGGCGGCCTGAACCTGGCCGGCCTCTCCCCTGGCGAGTACCGGGTACTCGACGAGTCCGAGATCGCCAAACTCACCGGCTAGACCCGCCCCACCGGAGTTTCGGCGAGGATTGTGAGCGCGCGCCGCGCCTCAGTCTCGCCAGAATCCCAAGGGGGCGCCTAGCCTCGCCGCCATGACCGATTCCGCATCCGATGTCGGGAGCAGCCGACCGCCGAACATCTTGTTGATCGTGAGCGATGAAGAACGACGCACCGACTGGCTCGATGGCTACGCCGACCTTCCGGCCCACGATCGGCTCGCCGCCGACGGCACCAGCTTCACGAACCACTACACCCACGCATCCCCGTGTTCCCCCTCGCGAGCCAGCCTCTACACCGGCCGCTACCTGTGGCAGCACGGCGTCGTCGACAACGTGAGCTTTGCCGCCCACAAGACCCTCGATCCGGCCGACACCACAATGGGGCAACGCATGCGCGACCTCGGCTACGAGTCGGCCTATTTCGGCAAGTGGCACCTGAGCCTCGACAAATCGGGCGGAGAGCCCATCGTCGAGCCGGGCTGGACCCTCGAGCCGGACATGGAGCTCTACGGCTATTCGGGCTGGAGCGGTAACGACCGGCACTACACCGGCGCCGCATGGACCGGCCGCCACTTCGATCCGATCATCGCCGGGCAGGCCATCGATTGGATCGAACAGCACGCCGACGACGAACGACCTTGGTTCGCAACCGTCGCGCTGGTGAACCCCCACGACATCATGTGGTATCCAGCGGACCAACCCAGCTACCTCGCGGCCAACCCCGACCAGCGATCGATCTTCGAGTTCATGAGGAGCTTGGCCGTTGGCGACCTCGAGCTTTCGGCCCCCGGCGACTACGCCGAGCGGTTCGATACCCTGCCGGCCAACTTCTTCGACGATCTGCACTCCAAACCCGAGGTCCAGCGAGCCTGGCGTCAGGTGCGCAACACCGAGCACATGGTCGGCCACATCGATCTCGACGATCACGTCGCGTGGCTTCGTCAGCTCGACTACTACGCCTGGCTGCACGAGCGGCTCGACGACACGCTGGCCCAGTTGTTGGGCACGCTCGACCGCCTCGGCATCTACGACGACACCACCATCATCTACAC
>JABDJW010000417.1 GCA_013002375.1 Acidimicrobiales bacterium
CGTCACGATCCGATGGGCAGTAGTAGTAGTCGAGGGTCGTCGTGTCGGTGCAGTCGCCGAAGCGGTATGGCTCCAGGAGGTCGGCAATGGTGTACACGTTGCACTCGTTCACGACCGCGATACCCGCCTTGCACGAGACGGACGGCGTACCGTCCACTTCAGCGACGCCGGGGTCGAAGATCACGACCCGGGTCACGACCTTGTCGGGCACCGCATTGGCGGCCTGCTCGATGATCTGCAGGGTACGGAAGTCGGCACCATCGATGTTGCCGAACGCGCTGGCCGCCCGAGCGCCGTCCCGGGTGGCCTGGGCCAACGTGAGGTTGTCGCGCATCAGCATGCCCATTTCGAGAATGCCGAAGACCAACAGCAACAGGACCGGCATCGCCACGGCCGCCTCGATGAGGGCCGCACTCCGCTGCGCGTCAAGTTGGTGGTTGGATGGCTTCATCAGGGACTTTCGAATCGTGACCTTCCCTTCCTTTCGGCACGAAGGGCCCCGTCGTTGAATGAAAGGATTCGAATGGCCTAGCGCCCGTTTTGCCTCATTTTTCAACCGATATCAGGCGACGCGTCCGCCCAACGCCGCGGTGTCAGAACGGCAAAAGGGCGCAGCAATATTGCTGCGCCCTCTCGAGAGCGAAATGAAGCTGAAACGGGCGCTCATGAAGCGCCCGAAACGCGGTGGTTGCGTTACTCGGGAATGATGTCGACCAGCTTGCGGCCGTTGCGCTTGCCGAACGACACGACCCCGTCTGCGGTGGCGAACAGCGTGTCGTCGCCGCCCTTGCCCACGTTGGTGCCGGGGTGGAACTTCGTACCCCGTTGGCGAACGAGGATGGAGCCGGCGGTCACGAAGGTACCGCCATAGGCCTTCACGCCGAGGCGCTGGGCGTTGGAATCACGGCCGTTGCGGGTTGAACCGCCACCTTTGGTCTTCGACATTGGGAGCCTTTCGTTCCGGGGCGCTAGCCGGCCGAGATGCCGGTGATTTCGATCGTCGAGAGGGTCTGCCGATGGCCCCACCGGCGACGCTGATTCGACTTGTTCTTGTACGTGAACCCGTTGATCTTCGGGCCACGGGTCTCGTCGACCACGCGGGCCGAAACCGACGAATTGGCCAGTTGATCCGGGGTGGACAGCACGGTCTCGCCGTCGACCACCAGCACCGCCGGAAGGTCGACGTCGGCGCCTGGTTCGCCCAGCCGCTCAACCTGCAGCTGCTGGCCTTCGGTTACGCGGTACTGCTTACCGCCGGTCTTGATCACTGCGTACATAGCGGCATCAGGCTACCGCATGTCGTCCCCGACTCCACCGGTGTCTGGCTCAGATGTCGAGCAACGTCTGGTCGAGCAAGTGCCCGTGACCATCGCAGGTTTCGCACTGGTGCGACATGGACTCGAGCAGGCCCTCGCCGATCCGCTTCCGGGTCATTTCGACCAAGCCCAACTCGGAGATGTCGTACACCTGGGTGCGGGTCTTGTCCCGGGCCAGCGCCTCGCGGAAGGCCGCGATGACTTCCTCGCGGTTCTTCTTGACCTCCATGTCGACGAAATCGATGACGATGATGCCGCCGATGTCGCGCAGCCGGAGCTGCCGGGCGACCTCGACGGCCGCTTCGAGGTTGTTGCGGTACACGGTTTCTTCGAGGCTCTTCGAACCGACGTTCTTGCCGGTGTTCACGTCGATGACCGTCAGCGCTTCGGTGTGTTCGATGATCAGCGAACCGCCTCCGGGCAGCCAGACTTTGCTGTCGACGGCCCGGCGCAGTTGTTCGGTGACGTGGTGCTTCTCGAAGAGGCTGAGCTTCTCGGCCTTGCGGTCGAAGAACTCGATTCGTTCGGCGAGCGCCGGCGTGATGGTGGTGACGTAGTCGAGCACGTCCTCGTACAACTCGCGGTCGTCGATGATGACCTTGCGATAGTCCTTGTTGAACTCTTCACGGATGATCCGCAGCGAGAGATCGGGCTCGCGGTAGAGCAGCTGCGGCTTCTTGGTCGATTTGACCAGCTTCTCGATGTCGTCCCACTGCTGCAGCAGCCGGCGAACGTCAGCTTCGATCTCCTCGGCGGTGACGTCTTCGGCCGCGGTTCGCACGATCACGCCGTGCTGCTTGGGCTTGGCCCGGTCGAGAATCTGGCGGAGCCGCTTGCGCTCGCTGTCGGGCAGACGCTTCGAGATGCCGTACGTCGAGCTGTTGGGGACCAACACCACGAACCGGCCGGGCAATGAGACCTCCATCGTCAGCCGCGCCCCCTTGTGGGCGATCGGGTTCTTGGTGACCTGGCTGAGGATCATCTGCTTGTTCTTCAGCATCTGCTCGATGCGAGGCCGGTTGTGCTTGTCCTTGGCCTTCTCGTGTACGACATCGCCGCGGTACAGCACGGCATTCTTCGGGGTGCTGATGTCGACGAAGGCAGCCTCCATACCGGGCAGCACGTTCTGCACCCGGCCCATGTAGATGTTGCCGTGGATCTGGCTGATGTCGTCACTCGGGCGAGACACGTAGTGCTCCATGAGGGAGCGGCCTTCGAGGATGGCGATCTGGGTCGCGTCGTCGCGACGGCTGACGCACATCTGGTACCGGCCGACCGGCTGGCCCTTGCGGGCCCGCCCGCGTCGACTGGCCAAGGTCTTCTCGTCGAGTTCGATCGGCTCGTCGGAGATGACCGCCCGCACCGGATCAGCCTGCTTGTCGCGGCCCCGTCCGCCACCGGACTTGCGGCGGCCACCCTGGCCGCCCTGCTTGGCATCTTGACCGCCGCCCTTGCCTTTCGAGCGGCTCTTGTCGTTCTGTTTGCCCTGGTTCTGTTTCTGGTCCTTGGCCTGTTTCTGGCCTCTTTGTTGGCCCTGGTTCTGGCCTTGGTCGGTTTGCCCTCCGCCGGAACCGCCTCGGCCGCGTCCACGGCCGCCGCGCCTGCGGCGGCGTCCCGAGCCGGACTTCTTCTCGCTGTCGTCGCCGCCGTCGCCCGCCGGTGCCGCCACCGGTGCCGGCCGGCTGCCGCCGATCTGCGGTTTCCGCGCCGCCGGCGGCGCGGTTCGCTTGTTGTCTTGGGGTTTGTTGTCTTGACCGCTGCCGGAGCGGCCTTGGCGGCTACGAGATGAGCCGTTGTCGCCGCGTGCGCGGTTGTCGTTGCGAGCCTGGTTGCTCGCGTTGTCCTGATCGGACATGGTGAGATCTCCTTGTCATGACACCTCGATGTTCGAGGTGGCCGGCGACGGTGCGATAGCCAGTGGCTCGCAGCGTTCGTCGCCTGCTGTAATCCATTGATGCGTTCGGCGAACCACCAACGCTTCGAGCCGTGGCTCGAGCGCATTGAGGAGTTCGGCCGGACGCAGCGCCCGGGGTTGCGTACCGAGTTCGGCCGCCAGACGGCAGCCGGATTCGGTGGGTTCCAAAACGTCGAGTGCCAACACGCCGGGGCGCAGATCGTCGGTGACCTGCTTCCCTTTACGTTCACGTGTCACCACGATTTCGGTTGCAGCGAGGGCTCGGGCAACGGCCTCCGCAGCGATCTGTTCGTCGACGCCGATGACGTCGACCTCCCAGCGGCAGCTCGTGACCGCCTGCTGGAGCGAGTCGGCCGACGAAGGGATTTCCACGACTCCGGTCACGTCCATACCCACTGGCAGCAGGGCGCTGAGCCGCTCCGGCAGGTCGTGGAAGTCGATGGGTTCGCGCAATCGGGCGTCGAGGTACTCAGCATCGGATTCGTATCCGGTGGACAGCGCCAGCCCGAACGACAGCCGCGGCCTCGGCGAGAAGCCCTCGGAGTAGGCCAAGGGGAGTCCGGCCCGGCGAAGGACACGCTCCCAGATACGAGCAACGTCGCGATGGCTCGTAAAACGGACCTTTCCGCTCTTGTTGAACCGGAAGCGCAGATGCATTACGTCAATGATCCCACGGATGGCCGGGGCGAGAGGGTGACCGGCACGGATGCTCCGCCGGTGAGGTCCTGCCCGGTGCCCTGGCTACCTCCGGCCGGCGGGGTCGCCGACGCCACGATGTGCTCGATGCCGTAGCCGGTACAGGCCCCGCAGTCGTAGCACGGTGTCCAGCGACAGTCGGGCAACCCGACCTCGGCCAGCGCGTCGCGCCAGTCCTGCCAGAGGAAGTCCTTGTGGAGCCCGGCGCTCAGATGATCCCACGGGAGGACCTCGGGTTCGGTGCGATGCCGGTGCACATACCAATCGACCGACAGGCCGTGCTTGGCCATCGTGTCGATCCACAGGTCGTAGGCGAAGTGTTCGGACCACTCCTGGAACACGCCACCCTTCCGCCAGACCTCTTCGATCACCGGGCCGAGCCGGCGATCACCGCGGCTCATGATGCCTTCGATCAGGGTCGCCTTGGGATCGTGCCATTTCATCTGCACGCCCTTGGCCCGGCGGGTTTCGTCGCGCAGCAGGCCGATCTTGCGGTGGAGCTCATCGACGGTGTTCTGCCCGAACCACTGGAACGGCGTGAACGGCTTGGGTACGTACCCGCCGACCGACACCGTCACCGACGCGCTCTTGTTGTACTGCTTGCCGATCTTGACGCAGTTGCGGGCCAGTTCGGCAATGCCCGCAGTGTCCTCGTCGGTTTCGGTGGGAAGCCCGGTGAGGAAGTACAGCTTCATCCGGCGCCAGCCCTGCGAATAGGCCGATTCGACCGCGCCGTACAGATCCTCTTCGCGGATCAGCTTGTTGATGACTTGACGCATCCGCCATGTGCCGGCCTCGGGGGCGAAGGTCAGCCCGGTGCGGCGAGCCGATTTGATCTTGGCCGCCACGTTCACGGTGAACGCATCGACCCGCAGGCTCGGCAGCGCCACCGAGACCTGACCGCAGTTGGCGGGGTCGTCGATGGTTTCCTCGACGACCCGTTGGACGTCGCTGTAGTCGGCGGTCGACAGGCTGGTGAGCGAGACCTCGTCGTAGCCGGTGCGCTCGAGCCCGTTCTGGATCATCGTCCGCACCTGGTCGGCCGGGCGCTCGCGCACCGGCCGAGTGATCATGCCGGCTTGGCAGAAGCGGCAGCCCCGGGTGCAGCCGCGGAAGACCTCGACGTTGAGGCGATCGTGGACGACCTCGGTGAGCGGCACGAGCTGGTTCTTGGGGTACGGCCACTCGGCGAGATCGGCGACCGTGCGCTTCTCGACGACGGCCGGCACATCGGGATAGCGCGGCGTGACTTCGGCCAGGAACTCGCCGTCGTAGCTGACGTCATAGAGCGACGGGCAATACACGCCGGGAATCTGGGCCAGCTCGCGGAGCAGGTTCTCGCGACTTCCGTCGGTGCGGCCCGATGCCTTCCAGTCCCGCACGACTTCGGTGATGTCGCCGACCAGTTCCTCGCCATCGCCCAGCGCGACGATGTCGACGAAATCGGCGATCGGTTCCGGGTTGTACGTGCAGTGGCCGCCGACCGCGATGATCGGGTCGTCGGCTCGGCGCTCGGCGCTGCGGATCGGCACGCCGGCCAGGTCGATGCAGTTGAGGAGATTCGTGTACGTCAGCTCGGCCGAGAGGTTGAAGGCCAAGATGTCGAAGGCTCGGGCCGGACGGTGCGTGTCGACCGAGAACAGCGGCATGTCTCGCTGGCGGAGCTCGGCCTCCAAGTCGGTCCACGGTGCGTACGAACGTTCCGCGACGGCATCGTCACGCTCGTTGACGATCTCGTACAGGATCTGCAGGCCCTGGTTCGGAAGACCGATCTCGTAGGTGTCGGGGTACGTGAAGAGCCACGCGACCTTGTGAGGTGCATGCGAGGGGGCTTGCATGCCGTCCTCACACCCGATGTATCGAGCTGGTTTTTGGACCTTCGGGAGAACGGGCTCAAGCTGTGACCACAGCGAGTCCATCAATGGACTCTACTGGGCACCAGCCAAAACAAGGCGCTGCGCAAGCCTCGGGTCAGACCCGGAAACCCCGAAACCCGCAGAACCAAACGGGAAATCCAGTCCGGAGCGGGAGCGGAGGACGGCTCGCCGTCTCCGACGCAGCAAGCAAGGTGACCGAGGAGCGCTAGCGACGAATCACCGCAGCTGGAGCGAGGAACGAGCGGGGAACTCAGGAAAACCGGCGCATGTTGACGCTGAGCACCAGGCCGACCGCCGCGAACATGGTGACGATCGACGAACCGCCATAGCTGATGAACGGCAGCGGGATACCGGTCACCGGCATCAGCCCGAGGTTCATGCCCACGCTCTCGAAGATGTGGAAGAGCAGCATCGAGAACACCCCGACGCAGATGAACAAGCCGAAGCGATCACCGGCCAGGTGCGCGATGCGCCAGATCCGCACCAGCAGGAGGGCGAACAAGGCCAACAAGGTGCCCGCGCCCACGAAGCCGAGTTCCTCGGCCACGACGCTGAAGATGAAGTCGGTCTCCTGCGCCGGTACCCGATCGGTTCGGGTCTGTGACCCCTGAAACAGCCCTTGGCCGGTGAGGCCACCATTGCCGATGGCGATCTGCGCCTGTTCGACGTTCCATCTGGCCTCGGCCGCCTGGCCCGCCTGTGGGTTCTCGTCGAGAAACGAGGTGAGCCGGGCCAGCTGGTACTCCTGCAGCTGATCGGAGACGAGACCGATGCCGATCAGGGCCACGAGGGCCAAGAAGACGACGGCCAGATGCCGGGGCGCCACGCCGGTGACCAGCACCATGCCGCCGGCGATGGCCGCGTAGACCAAGATCGTCCCGAGATCGTTCTGGATATAGATCAGTGCGACCGGAAGGGCGAAGATCGCCAGCCCCCCGATGAGCCGCTTCAGGTCAACTCGCTCGACCGCAGCGAAGAACGCGGCGACACCGACGATCACCACGACCTTGCCGAACTCCGAGGGCTGGATCTTGATGCCGCCGAACTCGAGCCAGG
>JABDJW010000451.1 GCA_013002375.1 Acidimicrobiales bacterium
AGCCGGCAGGTGGAGTGGACGTACCCGAACCGATTCCTTCGACTGAAGTCGCGACCCGATTTCACGACCCACGCACGATTCGGCAAGGAGGCCGATGATCGCTGCATCTGGATCCTGGCCGGCGCCCGGGGCGAGCACACCCGTCGCGCCGCTGCGTTCGAAGCGGTTGCGACGACGGCGGCATCAGGATCGAAGCCGGCGCAGATCGTGGTGGCGTCGTCCTCATCGGGCATCGTCGACCGCTACGACGTCGACGACGACTTCCTCGATGAAGGCATCGCCGCGATCGTGACGGCCGGTGAGACTGCGATTGCGGGTTGGAATCGGGCCATCGACACCTTGGATCGTCGACCGGGCCTGTTCACCTGCCAAGGCTGTGAAGAGCAGCCAACGTGTGCCGCCTACGCGGAATGGAAGGCCACCCCGGTCCGAACCCGGGGCGGGCTACCGCTGCTGCTCTAGTCGTTCCAGCCGACGAGCGGGTTGAACCGCAGGCGCTCGTGCGATCCGAAGGCACCGTCGTCGGCCAGCAAGCCGGCTGAACCCGGCGTACCGGCCAGGACCTTCGAGTTGGCGATCGGGGGTGCGACCCGGCACGGCTGGCCTCGCAGAGAGGGACAGGGCGGAAGGGTCGAGGGCACGGGCACGAACGGAACCAGCGGCAGCGCGACCGAAGACGGATGGTCGAGCCCGATGCCGATGTCGTGGCGGGTCTCGCTCCCGAGACCGAGTAGCTCGAACGCCCACTGGGGCTTGTCGCCACCCGGCGTGCCGACTGTGACCCGGATACTCGAACCGGCCCGGAACACATGGGCGAACGAGGGAACCTGGACGCGCATCGGCACGAACGCACCGGGTTCGAGCGGCATGATGAACTGCTCTCGCCCGAGCTGCTTCGGCAGCAGTTCGGTGGAATCGGGTTCGAGCGCTCGGTAGCTCGCCCGCAGGGTGCCGGCCTGCACCAGCATTTCCTGGCCATCGGGGCGAACTTCGCTGATCACGACCTCGACGTCGGCGTCGGTGGCCGTCGAACGAAGGTAGAGATCGACGCTCGCCGTACCCATGAGCACCTGGGTGTCATCGAGCGGTGCCGATTGGAACGCCACGGTTTCGCCATCGGGCGCCGCGACCCAGTCGAAGCCCGGGTCGGCCAACCAGATGCCGCCCCCCGAGTGATACGTCTCCGTTCCCCAGTCCGGGTTCGGCACGAACGAGACGGGCGCGTGGTTCTCCTGGGCCGGTACATCGCTCAGCGTGCCCTCGGGCCCGAACCACCACCGGTCGACCTGGGTGCTCGGCGGCGGCCATTCGGTCGTGAGGTAGTCGAACGAGCTGACCGGCAGACCTCCGGTTTCACCGCCGCGCTCGAACAGCACTCGAATCGGATCCTGGTCGAGATAGATGTCGAGGGCGGCTTCGTAATCGGGCACGTCGGCCCAGGGATCGTCGGGCAGAGTGATCGGTCCGCCGAAGATCGCACCGGTCAACAGCGGGACCAGGAACCGCACCGGCCCCGGAACCTCGGGTTTCTCGCCGGCCACGAACAGATCGAGGAACGCGTTCCACTCGTCGAGCACCTCGGGCGAGAAGCCGTCGGCGTGCAGGCCGTTGTAGATCACGTGTCGAGCCACCGGCGCGTTGTCGAACTCGCCGACGATTTCGCCGAACGAAGGACCGGTCTGCTCGTCCTGGAAGGCCGATGCCAAGAACACCGGCACTTCGATCTTGTCGACGAAGGTCCGTGGGTCGAGGGGCGCCGCCGTCTCGTCGGTGTAGAAGAGCTCGGTGCGAGCTTGCTCGACGTTGTCGACGTTCTGCAGCCGGATGCGCTGGTTCTGCTCGCACTCGGTGTCGCCGCCGGCGATCAGGTCCCGCACCCAGCCGGTGCCGTTGGGTTGGGCGTTGCGCAGTACGTTGTCGACCCACGACACCGCGAACCCGGTGTTGAGAATGCCGCCGGGGCGAAGCACGCCGCTGGCGGTATCGCCGTAGACCGACACCGGCGTGATGGCGGCCAGGCTGGGCGGCTGGGATTGGGCAACCCACAGTTGCGTGATACCCGGATACGAAAGGCCGACCATGCCGACCTCGTTGTCGAGCACCCAGTCCTGCGAGGCGACGACCTCGATCGCGTCGTACCCGTCGGCCACCTGCATCGGTTCGAAGAAATCGTACGACCCACCCGAACAACCGGTGCCCCGCACATTCACGCCGACGATGGCGTAGCCCATGAGGCCGGCCAACAGGGATGACGGTTGGGCCGGGGCCTTGCACAGCGTCGGCAACGAGCCGCACAAGGCGGTGACATCGATGCCGTCGAGCTGACCTGACGACAGCGGATTCGAGGGGTCGTAGCCGCTGTACTCGACGACGGTCGGGTACGGGCCATCCTCGATCGGGCCCGGCAGCACGACGTTGACCGACAGCGTCGTGCCGTCACGGGTCTCGATGTACTGGTAACCCTCGACGAGATCCTGGTCGTCGTAGAAGGATTGCGCCGGCAACCACGACCGCGACTGGGCGGCGATGTGCCATTCGATCTCGTCGCCGATGCGCACGATGTACCCGCGACCGGCGTCGAGGTCGCGGAACACGGTCGACCCGAAGTCGTCGATGACCTGCGACGTCAGCGGCACCACCGCGAACTGGTAGGGCAGAAACCGGAACAGCTCGGCCGTCTCACCGGGCGGCGCGTCGTAGATCGTGACCTGCTCGATGCTCTCGCGCACCGAGAAGGTCGGTTCGTTCCAGTACGGCGGCGCGCCGGCGCCCGCCGGAGCGATCGGTACCAGCAACGCCGCCACCAACAAGACGACCAGGAAAGGACCCATTCTCCGCATGGTCGCCATTGCTACCACGGCCCAATTCAAAACGTGGAAACGAACGAAAGGGTGAGAAAGTGGGTGTGCGGCCTCGTGGCCGGGAACGCCTAGTTGCCGAGAAGTCTGGTGGGCTCGGCCGAGGTGGCCACGGCACCATCGATCCATGTCTCGACGAGCTCGGCCCGCCGCTCGACCCACTCTTCGCTGGTGATGGCGAAGCGCATGTGATCTTCCCAAACGCCGCAGATCTCGAGGTAGCGCTCGGCGATCCCTTCGCAACGAAGATCGAGCTTCTCGACGACCCGCCGGCTCGCGGTGTTCCGGGGAATGATGGAGATCTGCAGTCGATGGAGCCCGAGTTGTTCGATGCCGAATCGAATCAGCACCACCAGTGCCTCCGGCGTGAACCCCTGACCGGCGTGGTCTTGATCGATCCAGTAGCCGACGTACGCGTTCTGATACGCGCCTCGCTGAATCGAGTTCATGTTGATCTCGCCGGCGAAGACACCGCCGACGAAGATGCCGAACCCGAACCCCGTGCCCATCTGCCGCTCGCGGTCGCGCGCCGAGCACCGGGCGCCGAAGGCGTGGAAGTCCTCGACCGGATCGGGCGCACCGGCGATCTTGGTCGGCTCCCATTTCGTGAGCCACTCGGCGTTGCGCCGCCGAACCTCGCGCCAGGATTCGAAGTCGGTTGATCGCAGCGGCCGAAGCAACACGCGGCGACCAAAGAGCGTGGTCATTGCGCCATCGTAGTTACCGGAGCTGACTTGCCACCAGGCCATCGAGAATGTCGGACTCGCTGACCAGGCACTCGTCGAAGTCGAAGTAACGCATCACGGCGATCAGAATGCACATACCGCCGACGATGACGTCGGCGCGCGCTTCCTCCATGCCCGGATTGCCGAGCCGTTCCTCACGCGACTCCGAAGCCAGCGTGCGGAAGACATCTTCGGCGGCTTCCTTGGTGAGCACGAAGTGGTGCACCTTGTCGCGGTCGTAGATCGCGAGGCCTTGCTCGATGACCGCGGCAGCCGCGACCGTGCCGGCCAGACCCACGAGCCGGTTCGCCATCCCCATGGTGGGGTTGTTGCGAGCGACCTCGTCGATGATGGTCTCGGCCATCGACAGGCACATCACCAGCTCTTCGGGTCGCGCCGGATCGTGTTCGATGAACTTCTCGGTGAATCGCACACACCCCATGTCGGTGGACGCCGCGGCCTCACACTCGGCGGCACCGATGGCGAACTCGGTCGAACCGCCGCCGATGTCGACGACCAGGAACGGCCCATCGGTGGGATCCAGTTCCGCGGTGGCACCGACAAACGACAAGGTGCCCTCGTCCAGGCCGCTGAGCAGTTCGGGACGCACCCCGACGATCGCTTCGGCTCGATCGAAGAACTCGTCGGAGTTGTCGGCATCGCGAGCAGCCGATGTGGCCGTCATCCGTACCTTGGTCACCCGGTGGGCGTCCATGACCGATCTGAATTCGGCTAGCACGGTGCAAACCCGTTCGATCGCCGCGTCGGCCAGCCGACCGGTGGCGTCCACCCCTTCGCCCAACCGGGTGATCCGCATCAGCCGCTCGGCAGTGTGGTGGCCATCACCGATCAGCAGGCGAGTGGAGTTCGTACCGCAATCGATCGCCGCCACCAGTTCGCGGACTTCGCTCGGCTGGTCGGTCATCGCACTTCCTCCAGGTGATCGTGAACCCACTGCCCGACCGGGTCGTCGCCGCCGGCCAGATACCAGGCATAGTGCGCGTGCAGGCACTTCACGCCCCGCCGGGTACCGCCCACGCCGCCCGACGGCCGCGGGCCCTCGTGGTCGGCGGGGATGGCGGCATCGCGCTCGGCGGCGTAACGCGCGTGGGCGGCCATGATGTCGGCCATCGGTACATCGTGTTCGGCTCGCCGGACACCGCCGGCCGATTCGAGCCGACCGATCAGCATGCGCAGGTACGGCCCGCACAGCCAGTACCGGGTCGGCATCGGGCGGCCGTCGGCGAGGAACGGTGCGTTGCGGATGACCACGGGCGTTTCGTCGGCGCCCCGCACGACGATTTCGTACTCGCCGTTGGGCGGTCGGCCCAGGAGTTCGGTGACCCACGCGTGGTCATCGCGACCCGCTCGGGCCGATGCGGCGACCACGGGATCGTTGCTCAGCGACGGAAGATCCGGCGCAGCACGAGGAGGGCCAGGATCACGCCGACGACGGGGATCAGCCGCTTGGCGACCGGCGCGCCGGCGGTCTCGAGCAGATCGACCGCTTCGGTCGGTGCGTGATCGATCTTGCGAACACCGGAGGACGCCGGGCTCGTGCCGGCGGCCGTGGGGGCCGCCGCGGCGGTGTCGGCCGGGCCAGCGCCGGCGGCCGGTGCGGCTGCGGGGGTGGCGCCGGCCTCGGGCTCGTTGGCCAGCAGCTCCTCCAGGTTCTCGGCGAATTGATCCATGAGCTTGGCCGAGACGTCGGCCATGACGCCGCGGCCGAACTGGGCCACCTTGCCGGTGACGGTGAGGTCGGTGGTGACGCTGACCCGCGTGACCGAGTCGCTGACCGGTTCGGCCTGGGCGGTGATGATCGCCGACGCGTTGCCCGCGCCCCGAGTGTCGCGGCCGTCACCCTTGAGCACCGCCTTGTGGTTGGCGTCGTCCTGCTCGAGGAAGACCGCCTTGCCCTTGTAC
>JABDJW010000009.1 GCA_013002375.1 Acidimicrobiales bacterium
CATCGAACCACCCGAAGAGGGCGTCTTTGCCGGCCCGGACGAGCCTGGTTCTGTCGAGACCGGTGTCACCGCCGATGGCTCCGCAGGCGACGCCACCAGCGGGACCGAGAACGAGTGACGACCGCACCGACCCCACTGCGACCAGAGCTTCGGCTTCCCCGGTGGCGTTTCGCGGCGATGGTGGTGGTCTTGGTCCTCGGCGCGGTCGGATTGGGCTACAAACTGGCTGATATCCAGCTCATGCATCCGGATCGCTACATCGCCTACGGCGAGTCACAACGGCTGCGCGACCAGGTACTCCCCGCCGACCGCGGTCCCATCCTCGATCGCAATGGGCTGGTGCTGTCGGTTTCCGATGCGCGGCAGACCATCTACACGAACCCCCGGCTGGTGGCTGATCCGCGCGCCACGGCAGTTGCGTTGTCGCCGGTGTTGTCGGTGAACGTCGACGAGCTCGAAGCGCAACTCTCGCGGGACGGCCACTTCGCGTACCTGAAGCGCCAGGTCGATGACGAGACCGCCGCCGCGGTCGAAGCCCTGGAACTCGATGGAGTGTTCTCGATCGATGAGCCGCGGCGGTCCAACCCGGTTGGCCACGAATTCGCCCGATCGGTGATCGGCCGCACTGACGTCGACAACGTCGGCATCTCCGGGATCGAGGGCATGTACGACGAGGTCTTGACCGGCACACCCGGTGAGCTGGCCTTCGAGCAGGCGATCACCGGCGAGGCCATCCCGACGGGGGAGTATGTCCTCCAGCCGGCCGTCGCCGGTGATTCCGTGCAGCTCACGCTCGACCAGACGCTGCAGTTCGAAACGGAGCGACAGCTTCTCGAGCAGATCGATGCGACCTGTTCGAACTCGGGTGTCGTGGTGATTCAGGAGACCAAGACCGGAGAGATCCTGGCCATGGCCACCGCGGCCCGAGGTGACGACGGCCGGGTCCGCGTGGTCGGCGAGAACCGCGCCCTCACGTGGTCGTACGAGCCGGGCTCGATCGCCAAGCCCCTGACCTTCGCCGGCGTCTTCGAGGCCGGCCTGGGCGAAGTGAACGAATACCAGGATGTACCCGTCGAACTGACGATGTTCGCCGACAGCAAGTACGAGAAGACGTTCAGCGATGAACACCGCTGGGAGTCCAAGTGGTGGAGCCCCGTCGAGATCCTGCGCGAGTCCTCGAACGTCGGCACGATCTTGTGGGCCCAGCGACTCGGTGAGGATCGCCTGCACGGCACGCTCTCCGATTTCGGGATCGGCCAGCCGACCGGGCTCGACTTCCCGGGCGAGAGCAACGGCTCGCTCACACCGACCGACGAGTGGTCCGGCACGTCGCTCCCGACCATCGCGTTCGGGCAAGGCTTCGCCGCGACGCCCATGCAGATGGTGCAGGCCTACTCGACCATTGCCAACGGCGGCATGTCGGTGCCGCCCCGATTGGTGCAGGGCACCCTTTCGGCCAGCGGGGAGTTCAGTCCGGCGCCGATCGGCGAGCCGCATCGCGTGATCTCGGCCGAGACCGCCGAGAAGGTCACCGGGATGCTCACCGCGGTGGTCGAGGACGGGGGAACCGGCACGTACGCCCAAATCCACGGCTACCGCACTGCAGGCAAGACCGGTACCGCCTGGAAGCCGGTGAACGGCAGTTATCGGGACGAGGCCGGCAACCGTCACATCATTGCCAGCTTTGCCGGCTTTCTGCCGGCCGATGATCCGCTGATCACGATCCTGGTCGTCATGGACGACCCCTGCGGCGATCTCGATACCGGTGGTCGGGCCGCCGCCCCGCTGTTCGCCGAACTGTCCCGCTACACGCTGCTTCATCTTCGAGTGCCGCCCACCGTCGAGACCAGCGCGACCGACCAAAACGGCGAGAAGGCCCGCACCGCCGAGGAAATCGAAGCCGAAGCCCGGGAGCAGGCCGATGCCGACGCTGCTCTCGAAGCGGCGCTGGCCGAACGAGCAGCTGAAGAGGGCTCTACCGATGGGGGATCGGTGGAGGACGGGGACGGCTGACGTGCGGCTGGCCGACCTGATCCAGGCGGCGGGCCCCGAGGCGCGAATTGAGTCGGCGTCGGGTTCGGGCGACGTCGCGGTCACGCGCATCGTCCACGACTCCCGGATCGTGGAGCCCGGGGACCTCTACTGCGCCCGACGCGGACGCGCGACCGATGGCCACGCCTACGTCGGACAAGCGATAGAGCGAGGCGCGGTCGCAGTTTGTGTCGACGACGCCGGCAAGGTGCCGTCAGACGCGAGACTTCCCGTCATCGTCGCGGCCGACACGCGGGTCGCGATGGCTCACCTGGCCGCCGCGCACGCCGGCCATCCGAGCCGGTCGTTGCGGGTGATCGGCATCACCGGCACCAACGGCAAGACGACGACCGCCGCGATGATCGCCGGCATCTGTGCGGCGGCCGGCCTGCCGGTGCAGGTGGTCGGCACCCTGACGGGAGCGCGGACCACACCGGAATCGACCGACCTGCAACCGCAGCTCGCCGAGATGGTCGCGGCCGGCGGCGACGTCGTGGTGATGGAGGTGTCATCGCACGCCCTCGATCAGCATCGGGTGGACGGAACGCGGTTCGCCGCGGTGCTGTTCACCAACCTCACCCCCGAGCACCTCGACTATCACCCGACCATGGATGCCTACTTCGACGCCAAGGCGCGGTTGTTCACCACCGAGTTTGCCGACCGAGCCTTGGTCAGCATCGATGTCGACGCGGGGTCGGCCGACTACGGGTCCCGCTTGTTCGACCAGGTCCGGGCCGAGGGCGACCTCGCGGTCGTCGCCATCGACCCGAAGGCGGCCAACGCTCGCGACCTCACCGAGTCGAGCGTGACCCTCGACTGGCGCGATCGTGAGGTTCGCCTACCGCTCGGTGGTCGGTTCAACGTGTCCAATGCCCTGCTGGCCGCCGAAGCCACGGCCGAGCTCGGGCTCAGCGACGAGCAGATCGTCACCGGGCTACAGACGCTGCCACCCGTTCCCGGTCGGTTCGAATCGGTCGCCGTGCCCCAACCGATCTCGGTGGTCGTCGACTATTCCCACACGCCGGACAGCTTGCGCAATGCGCTGGTTGCGGCACGCTCGTTGACGGCCGGGCGCCTCATCGTGGTCTTCGGATGCGGCGGCGACCGCGACCGCCAGAAGCGACCGATCATGGGCTCCATCGCTGAGGAGCTCGCAGATGCCATCATCGTGACGTCCGATAACCCTCGTTCGGAGTCACCCGAGGCCATCATTGCCGAGGTCTTGGGCGGTATGCGTATTTCTCCCACCACCAACACCGATCGTCGCGCCGCGATACGCCGGGCCATCGCCATGGCGGACCCCGGTGACTTCGTGCTGATCGCCGGCAAGGGGCACGAGACCACCCAGACCATCGGTGATCAGGTTCTTCCCTTCGACGATCGCCAGGTCGCGGCCGAGGAAGCGGTGGCTCTCAGCTGGTCCAGCTCGGACAACAATTCTGCCGGCTCGGACGGTGATCCCCGATGATCCGTCTGCTCATCGCGGCTGCAACCGCGACGATCATGAGTCTGGTCGGCACCAAATTCGTGATCGAGTTCCTGGTGCGCAATCGCATCGGCCAACCCATCCGCGACGATGGGCCCGAAGGTCACGCCACCAAGGCCGGCACCCCCACGATGGGCGGTGTCGCGATCGTCGGGGGCGCGGTGTTCGGCTACATGGTGAGCGACCTCTACAACGGCATCTACACGCGTACCGGCATCTTCGTGATGTTGGCGATCATCGGCGGCGGCGCGGTCGGGTTGATGGACGACTGGATCAAGGTCGTCCGCGAACGCAACCTCGGCTTGAGCAGCCGGGCCAAGATGCTCGGTTTGCTGGTCGTCGCCGTCGGTTTTGGCGTGCTGATGGTGCAGTTCACCAACGTGCACACCGAGATCTCGTTCACCCGGTGGGACAGCATCGGCCTCGACCTGGGCAAGATCCTGTGGGTGGTCTGGGCGGTCGCCCTGATCGCCGGCAGTTCCAACGCAGTGAATCTCACCGACGGTCTCGACGGCCTCGCGGCCGGGTCCGCGATCATCTCGTTTGCCGCGTTCGTGCTGATCGGGTTCTGGAAGTTCTCCAACGCCGACCTGGTCGATGGGGGCGAGCAGTTCTACGACGTGACCCACGCGCTCGATCTCGCGGTGGTGGCCGCTGCGATGTTGGGCGGTTGCATCGGCTTCTTGTATTGGAACGCGGCCCCGGCGCAGATCTTCATGGGGGATACGGGAAGCTTGGCCATCGGCACCGGTCTTGCCGCCCTGGCGCTGGCCACCAATACCCACCTGCTCCTGCCCATCATCGGCGGGCTGTTCGTCATCGAAACGGTGTCGGTCATCTTGCAGGTCGGCCGGTTCCAGCTCACCGGCAAGCGCTTCTTCCGGATGGCGCCCATCCATCACCACTTCGAACTCGGCGGTTGGCACGAGACCTGGGTGATCATCCGCTTCTGGATGTTCCACGCCCTTTGTGTCGCGTTCGGCCTCGGGTTGTTCTACGCCGACTGGATTCCGGTCGGCTCGTGAGCACCCCGTTCACCCTTTCCCCGCAGCTCGGGTCCGCCGACGCCGGCCCGGTCGTCGTGATCGGTCTCGGTGTGGCCGGCCGAGCCGTGGCGCGAGCCCTGCGGGATCGCTCCATCGCCGTCATCGCCGCCGAGGATGCCGCGACCGAAGACCATCGGGCCCTGGCCGCCGAAGTCGGCGTTGCCTTGCTCGAATCGCCGTCCGAGACGGAACTCAGCGTCGCGATTGCAGGAGCGGTCGCCGTTGTGCCCAGCCCCGGCGTGCCCCACAGCCACCCGTGTTTCGCGTTGGCCGACGCGTCGTCGGTGCCGGTCATCAGCGAGTTCGACCTGGCCCAGCTGTGGGACCACCGACCGCTCTTGGCGATCACCGGCACCGACGGCAAGACCACGGTGACGACCATGGTCACCGAGATGTTGCGAGCGGACGGTCGGAATGCGGTCGACGCCGGCAATACCGACGTCCCGCTCGTCGAGGCGATCGACGACCCCGCGACCGAGGTCTTCGTCGTCGAAGCCTCGTCGTTTCGCCTGGGCCGGGCCCAGCGATTCTCGCCCCGCGTCGCGACCTGGCTCAACTGGGGTCCCGATCACCTCGATGTGCACGCCACCCTCGAGGAGTACGAACAGGCCAAGGCCAGGATCTGGGCCGACCTCGACACCGATGCCGTCGCCGTGCTCAACCTCGACGATCCCGTCGTTGCCCGCAACCGGCCCGGCGGCACCGTCTGGACCTTCAGCACCACCCAACCGGCCGACTATGAGCTGCGCCGCGGCGCCGACGGACCCGAGTTGTGGGGGAGGGGTGAACGGCTTCTGGCGGTCTCGGAACTCGCTCGCCGCCTGCCCCACGACCTGTCGAACGCCCTGGCCGCCGCGGCGACTGCGGAGGCATACGGAGCGGCGCGCCCGGCGGTCGTATCGGTCTTGCGATCGTTCTCGGGATTGGCCCATCGGGTGCAGGAAGTCGCAACCCACGGCGGCATCACCTTCGTCAACGATTCCAAGGCCACGGTGCCCCACGCCGTGGCCGCTGCGGTGCGAAGCTATGACGCAGTGGTACTGATTGCCGGTGGCCGAAACAAGGGCCTTGACCTCAACGAGCTGACCGCCGAAGTGGCGTCGATCCGCGCGGTCGTCGCGATCGGCGACTCCGCCTCCGAAGTCGAAGCGGCCTTCGCGGATCTCGTGCCGGTCGCGGTCGCCACCTCGATGGATGACGCCGTCCGGCGGGCAGCCGAGCAAGCCACCGCGGGCGAGACCGTGCTGTTGTCGCCCGGGTGCGCATCGTTCGACTGGTACGAGAACTACGGCGCCCGCGGCGATGACTTCATACGGGCCGTCACCGAATACATCGCAGCGCGGCGCGCCACCGAGGCTGCGGGGGCTTGCTCATGACCGCCGTGGCCCGCAACCGGCGCGAGCTGGCCCGAGCCCGCACCCGCCATCCAACCGCCCGCCGGGTTCCCGATGGTCGAGGCCCTCGGGCCGCCAGCCTCCGCAGCTCGGCGCTCTATCGGCTGTTGTTGGTTTCGGCGCTCGGGTTGAGTT
>JABDJW010000051.1 GCA_013002375.1 Acidimicrobiales bacterium
CATGGCTGGCTCCGGGGCAGATTACCGACAGTGGGGGCGCGTAACGGACACACCCCCCTCTGTCCAAAGCCTGAGAGATTGGCCGGGCGAACCCGGTTACACCGTCGGCGGATGGCATCGTTGCCACCACTCTCCAGAGATACCGAGCGCTGCGGTCCAGGTGCCTGAGAGTTTCCGGGGGCGGTTGCTCCTTCGGCGCCCCGACGAATCGGGATCTCTCCCACAGCGTCGTAGCGGTACGTCGTGGACCTTAGCGCGTTGGGCGACGAACACTCGGGTCGTGTGGTCGAGATCGATGGTCGCGGCTGCGGTTTACGCTGCGCCTTCGGACTGTGGTGGTTCCGCTTGGCTGCGACAACTGTCTGCGCGTTTGGGCTGCTGCGCTTCGTGGTGTCGCAGATACGTGGAACCGTGCCGGGATTGGGGGATCCTCGACATCGCTGAACTCAGTCCAGTCAGCTGAACAGGTCGCCGCGATCGGAGAGGCCGAGCTTCTCGAAGGCGCCGAAGAACCCGTGCTCGTACAGGCCGTACCCGGTCTTGCTGTCGTAGGTGAACTCGCCGACCGAGTCGACGACGCCGTACTGGGCCAGGCCCTTGACCTCGTCGACGTCGTACTCGAGACCTTGGACAACCGACGGTCCCTGATACATGCCGTGGCGCCAGTCCGCGTCGATGCCGTAGCCGGTGCCCACCGAGATGAAGTTGGTGATGAGCGGTTTGGCCGTGATCTCGATATCGCTGTCGGAGAACCGGATCACCGACCCGGAGAGCAGCCGGCTGCCGGGAATGGTGGTGTGCTGCCACATCGGTTCCCCGAGCCACTCGGTCGGCTTGGCCGGATCGCTCCAGATCAGGCGACCCTCCTGCAGTGGCCGGTTGCCGTTGTTCTCCTCGTGGCACATGTAGAGGATGGCGTGATCGTCGAACAGGATCGGGCAGTAGTTCCACATGCCGCCCATCGTCGATTCTTCGAGCCGGATGCCATCGGGTTCCTTCTCGCCGACCGGACGCACCCCCCAGCTGCGGTCGCGCGACCCGCTCCAGCGATCGGGGGTGACCTCAGAGGTGTCGTCTCCGGTCGTGATCGAGCCTTCCCACTTGCCCAGCTGCGCGAAGCGCTGGGTGTCGAACACCACCTTGCCTTTCGAGCGAAGGTACTGCCTCGGTTCTTCGACGGCGGGAACGGCGGCGGTCCAGGTGACGTCCATCGCCACGTTGTGCTCGTTCGGTTCGCACACGACCCGCAGCTTCTGGAGCGGCTCGATGATTTCGACCCGGATCGGACCAACCGAGATGTCCATCCGGTCGTCGAGTTCGGCCGAAGCCCTGACGATGCGCTGCTTGCCCTTTGCGGTGACGGCGAGGAAGGCGTCCTTCACCCCGAGGTTGGGGTACATGCCGATGCCGAAGATCGCGAACAGCTCGTCGCTGCTGCCGTGCAGGTTGAAGTAGTAGCGGTCGTAGAAGTTCCGGTCGCTGGTCGCGACGTGGCGAATGAACTCCGAGGTTTGATGCACGGGGTAGTCGTCCCACGACGACAGCGCTCCCTCATCGAACATTCCGGCTGCGGCGCCCATGTTGCTTTCCCCCTGCTGGTTGGAGTTGTGCGCCGTACCGTAGCGACAGCGCCCAGGCCAAGGGAAGTCGCCAAAGGAAGGTAGCGGGTACTACGGGCTCGCCGCTCCGCCATTGCCGTCCGGACCCTGCTTGCGTTTCTCGGTCCAGTACCCCACGCCGGCGCCGATCACGCTGCCGCCGAGTATCGCCGGGGCGGTCGGCAGTGCGGTCAGCCCTCCGACGGCGAGACCGAGGAGCCCGCCGGCGATGGTGCCGACCCGGAAACCGACGGCGGGATCCCAGGGCGTGCGGCCGGAAGGGAGTTGACGGGTCATGGGTGTCCCATTCGTTGCTACGGCCGGACCCGGGGAGTCGAGTGCTCCCAGTCGGCGATGAGTGTGCGCAAACCGGTCAGCAAGATCAGTGGTTGGTCGAGCATCATGTGGTGCCCAGCTGAGGGGAGCTCGATCACCGGGGCGACGCGGCCGAGGAGTTCGTACATGTACTGGCCGATGTCGGGGGTCACCAGGCCGTGTTCTGCGCCGAAGATGGCGACCCGGCAGGTGATCTGCGGGATGAGCAGCGCCGGCTCGCTTCGTTGCGGCATGAACAGGTTGGGATCGAACTTCCAGGTGAACCCGCCCTCGACCGGTTTGAGCGATCGGCGCCCCACGTAGTCCATGACGTAGGGCAGGTAGTTCTTCTGGGCCGGGATGGTCCGGAACTTCGAGACCGCCAGGTCGATGTCCGGATAGACCTTCGGGGTCTTGAAGGCATCGGTCGACCGGGCCGCGGCGACCTCGGGGTCGGGTCTGGAAACCGGCGAATCGAGGATGATCGCCCCGGCCAGCGCATCGGGATGCAGGGCAGCCGTGGCCATGGTGACGAACCCGCCCATGCTGTGCCCGATCACGACCGGCTTGCCGGAGAAACCGGCGTCGGCGGCCACCGCCACGACCTCGTCGGTCCAGGTGGCCAGCTGGTACCGTTCGCCCACCCGATGATCGCTGTCGCCGTGGCCGGAAAGGTCGAGAGCGACGACGCGGTATTCGTCCGCGAACAGCGGTACCAGGTAGCTCCACCAGTGGGCGTTGGCCGCACCGCCGTGGACGAAGACCAGCCCCGGGCGATCGCGGTCACCCCACGCCAGGTAGTTGATGGCCGCCCCGGCGACGTCGATCGTGCGGATCTCGGGTTCGAGCGCGGTGGCTCGGCGAAACCACGAGGGCGCTTGCGTCGTCACCGCGGCCGCCCCGGCGCCGTCGCCTGGGCCGTGCGTCGGGCATCCCCCCACGCCCGCATGTCGTCCAGGTTCTCCGGTCTGATCTCCATGTAGTTGGCCCGCCAGGCGATGTCGGCCGCGGGTTCGGTCGTCCAAACCGAAGCGCTCTGCACCGTCGTGCGGGGCGCGGTGGCCGATTCGAGCAACGTGAGCGTCTCCTCGAGCACCGCCGCTTGGTCCTCGACGTCGTCGGGCCGACCGCAGGGATTGCCCAACGGGTAGTCGACGAACAGGAACCGGGGCACGCCACATTGCTCGACGATGTCGCGAGCGCTTCCCACGACGACCGTCGGGAAACCCCGGGTTTCGAGTTGGCGGGCGACCAGACCGACCGTCTGGTGACAGACCGGTCAAAGCGGCACGAGCACCACGACGTCGACCTCGTCGTCGTCGCACCATCGGGCGATGGTCTCGGCGTCGGCGTTGGTCTGGCGTTGGCTGTAGTTCGTCGGCGCCCCGAAGAACCGTGGGGCTGTCGATCCGATCCGGCCCGCCGCGGCCGCGGCGGCCAGTTGTGCGATCGGGAGAAACGTCGCGACGTCGTCGGTGTGGGTGGCGTCCTTGTCCCACGACAGGTCATCGGTGAACATGCGAGAGGGGATCGGGTCGACTGGCTGGGCGTAGGGAGCCTTGGTGGTCAGCGGGAAGAACTCGACGTCGTCCGACCCGGCCAAATCCTCGTGGTGGGGGTAGCTCGTCGTGATGATGCCCACCCGGCATTGGGCGAGCGGCTTGGGCAGGGGAGCGAACGGGGAGTCGGCATTGGTCGCCCACCGGTAGGGCTGCTCGTAGCCACAGGCGGCGTAGTACTCGCGGCTCCTGTCGATGTAGCTGACTGCATGGCGATGGGCTCCGGGGAGCGCAGGCTTCGAACGCATGGACGCCACCGTAGCGAGTCTGCGAGCCATGACGGTTCTGCCTACACTGCAAGCCGTGAGCACGAAACCCCAGCTACCCGCGGTCGATGGTCTGTTCACCACCGACGATCCACCGCACCTCATCGGCGGCAAGGTCCCCGGGCGGGAGAGCTACTTCTTTCCGAAGCACCTGGGCGGCGGCGATCCGCACGCCGAACCCGGTGCCGAACTCGAAGAGGTCGCGCTGAGTCGCCGGGGCAAGGTGTGGTCCTTCACCAACAGCGCGTACCCGCCACCGCCCCCGTTCGTCGTCACCGAGCCCTACGAGCCGGTCGTGATCGCGGCCGTCGAACTCGAAGCGGAGAAGATGGTGGTCCTGGGCCAAGTGGTCGACGGACTCACGGTGGACGATCTCGAGGTCGGGATGGAAATGGAGCTCGCTGTCGGCCCGCTCTACGAGGACGACGACAACGTCTATCTCACCTGGAAATGGAAGCCGGCCGAGCCCGAAGCAGCAGCGGAGTCGAACTGATGGAAGAAATCGCGATTCTCGGTGTCGGCATGCACCCCTGGGGCAAGTGGGGGCGCAACTTCGTCGACTACGGCGTGGTCGCGGCCCGAGATGCGCTGGCCGACGCCGACGTGGCCTGGACCGACGTCGGCTTCGTCTCCGGCGCCATCACGGTTCGCAACGGCTACCCCGGCTATGTCGCCGGCTCGACCTTCGCCAATGCCTTGGGCTTCACCGGCTGTCAGGTCGCCAGTTCCTACGCGGCTTGTGCGTCGGGCGCCACCGCGCTGAGTGTGGCCCGGGGGCACATCCTCTCCGGCGCGTGCGATGTCGCCCTCGTGGTCGGTGCCGACACGACACCCAAGGGGTTCCTCGCCCCCAACGAGGGCGATCGACCCGACGACATCGATTGGCTTCGCTTCCGCATGGTCGGGGCCACCAACCCGGTCTTCTTCGCGTTGCACGCCCAACGGCGAATGGCGCTGTACGGCGCGACCAAAGAGGACTTCGCCCTGGTCAAGGTCAAGAACAGCCGCCACGGCGCGACCAACCCGCGGGCCCGTTTCGCCAAGGAATTCACCGCTGAGGACGTCGCCAACTCGCCCACGGTGAGCGATCCGCTTCGGCTGCTCGAGATCTGTGCGACCAGCGACGGCGGCGCCGCCATGGTTGTTTCGTCGATGGAGTACGCCAAGAAGCACGGCCACACCGATCCGGTACGGGTCAAGGGCATCTCACTGGTCACGCCGACGTACCCCGACACCGTGCTCGACCTGCCGTACCTGGCCACCGATGCCGGCGCGGCCGGCGACGTACCCGAGCGCGGCTTCAAGGATTCGATCGGCGACGCCGTCTACGCCGAGGCCGGCATCGGACCCGACGAGGTCGACGTCGCCGAGGTCTACGACCTGTCCTCGGCCCTCGAACTCGACTGGTACGAGCAGATGGGCTTCTGTGCTCCCGGCGAAGCCGAGCAGCTGTTGCGTGACGGCGTCACCTCGCTGGGAGGACGCCTGCCGGTCAACCCGAGCGGTGGATTGGGAGCCTTCGGCGAGGCCGTGCCGGCCCAGGCCATCGCCCAGGTGTGCGAACTCACCTGGCAGTTGCGGGGCGAGGCCGAGGGGCGCCAGGTCGAGGGCGCGCGCGCTGGCGTCACCGCCAATCAAGGGCTGTTCGGGCACGGCTCGTCGGTCCTGGTGGCGCGCTGAGCGGCCCGTGTAGCTTGGGGGCTCGGCGTTCCCCAACCCCTCAGGATGTAGAGATGACGCACTTGGTCGTGATGGCCGCAGGCCTCGGTTCCCGTTTCGGCGGTGACAAGCAGTTGGTCGACGTTGGCCCGAACGGCGAAGCGTTCCTCGACTACGGCATCCGGGGGGCGGTTGCCGCTGGGGTGACCGATGTCGTGGTCATCGTCCGCAGCGAAATCGAAGCGACCCTGCGCGAGCACCTCGCCCAGCATCACGGCCCGGAGGTCAACATCGAGTTCGTCCTCCAGGATCAACACGGCCCCGATCGAGCCAAGCCGTGGGGAACGGCCCACGCGGTACTCACCGCGGCCCCGCTGGTGACCGGCCGCTTCCTGGTCGTCAATGCCGACGACTACTACGGCGACGACAGCTACCAGCAGGGCTTCGACGCCTTGGCCGCGGCCGACGATGACGAAGCGATCATCGTCGCCTTCCGGCTCGAGAACACCCTGCCGCCGGCCGGCAGCGTGTCGCGCGGGGTGTGCGCCGCGGATGCGGACGGCTTCCTGACCGAACTGGTCGAGACCCACGGAATCGAGCGCGGCGAGGACGGCGTGATCCGCAGCACCGACCCCGAAGGCGAACACCCGGGCGACACCTTGGTGTCGATGAACATGATGGCCTTCCCCAGCTGGCTGATGACCGAGCTGGAGAGCGGTTTCGAGACCTTTCTGGCCGAACACGGTGACGAACCGAAGACCGAATTCCTGCTGCCCGACGTCGTGGCCAAGCTGCAGTCCGAAGGCCGTCTGAAGGTCCGTGTCGTCGAGACCGCCGAGCAGTGGATTGGTGTCACGAACCCGGACGATCTAGAACCGGCTCGGGAAGCACTCGCCAACAAGTAACCACCTCACCTTCGCAGGAGCCCGCCATGGATGCCTTGGTCGACGTCGTCGATGGAGTCATGACCGTCACGCTCAACCGTCCGGCCCGCAAGAACGCCATGACGCTGGCGATGTTCGCGCGCATGGCCGATGCCTGGGATGAAGCGTCGGCGAACGACGACATCCGCTGCTGCATCCTCACCGGCGCCGATGGCAACTTCAGTTCTGGTATGGACCTCCGAGCCATGGCCGGCGACGTCGATGCCACCGACGACTACGACGTGAACGGTCGTATGGAGAAGGAGGGCTCGTCGTTCATCTACGACGGGCTGCTGAAGACCAAGCGCCCGACCAAGCCGATCGTCCTGGCCGTTGAGGGCGTCGCCATTGCGGGCGGGACCGAGATCCTCCAGGGCACCGACATCCGGGTTGCGGGTGAGAACGCCCGGTTCGGCGTGAGCGAAGCCCGCTGGTCGCTGTATCCGATGGGTGGCTCGGCAGTGCGTCTGGCTCGGCAGATCCCGTACACCGAAGCGGCCGACATCCTGCTCACCGGCAAGCACATCACGGCGAACGAAGCCAAGCGGCTCGGCCTGATCGGCCACGTCGTACCCGATGGCCAGGCGCTCACCAAGGCCCGCGAGATCGCGGCCACGATCGCCGAGAACGGCCCGTTGGCCGTCGAGGCGATCCTCAAGACGTTGCGCGAGACCCAGGGCATGACCGAAGCCGAGGCCTTCGCGTTCGAGGATCCACTCGGCACTGCGGTGTTCAACAGCAACGACGCCAAAGAGGGCCCCAAGGCCTTCGCCGAAAAGCGCAAGCCGAACTTCACGCGTACCTGAGTCAGCTGCCTCGGTTGCGGTCGAGGCGGTCGGCGCCGGCGTCGATACCGGGAAATTGAATCTGGACGCCGTGGCTACCCGCGGCGGCGAGCTCGAGGATGATGTCCTCGACCTCGGCCCAGTTGTGCGCTCGTAGCCCCGACAGGTCGCGGTTGTAGGGCTGATCGAAGCAGATCACCGTGTTGCCGGCCCGGCGCAGGCCGATCACGTTGTGGGGACCGTCGTCGATATAGGCGTCGGCCGAGACTTCCGGCTTGGCGCCGAGAAAGCACAGGTCGCGATAGGGCACCCGGTTGCTGTCCAGCCACGACACGGTGTCGGCGATGGCGGTCGCGTGGCCCCAGTTGACGTACAGGCGGTGGGTGATGATGCGAATCCACACGCCGGCATCGCTGAGCCGCCACAGCGTGTCGGCACAGCCCTCGATCAGCGGCATGGTGGCAAAGATGTGGCGTTCGACCACTGCGAGCTGATGCAGCCGCTCGAAGTCGGCGGTGGAGAGGCCCCACTCGTTGAAGTTCCAGGAGCGTTCGAGGCTCAGGCTGTCTTCGGACACGCCGAGTTCTTGCGCGACGACCTCGCGAAACGCAGCGGTGTAGTCTCCGCACACCCCATCGAGGTCGACGCCGAAGACGAATTGGCTGGCTTCCATCTAGGCCGCGGTGAGCCCGCCGTCGACCGACCAGATCGCACCATGGACGTTGCTGGCCTCGTCGCTCCCCAGGAAGGCGAACACGTTGGCCAGATCGTCGGCCCGGGCCATGCCCCGCATGCCCACGTAGTTGGCCATGAGACTGAAGTCGAGATCGTCGGGCATGTCGAAGTTGGAGGTCATCGGGGTTTCGACGCCACCGGGCGCGATCGCGTTGATGCGAATCGGTTGCTTGATGAACTCCATGGCCAGCGCCCGGGTGAGGTTCACGACCGCGCCCTTGCTGGCGCAGTACGGCACGGTGTAGGCCTGGCCCATGAAGCCGGCGTTCGACGCGAAGAGAATGAGGTTGCCCTCGCTCTGGAGCAGGTGGGGGATCGCGGCCTGGGCGGTCCAGAAACAGCCGCCGACGTTCACCCCCATCATGAGATCCCACTGGTCCTGGGTGACGCTCCCGACATGCTCGGAGCGGGCGATACCGGCGATGGCGCCGGCGACATCGAGCCGCCCGTAGGTCGCGACGGTCTCGTCGATCGCCGCGTGGACGTCGTCTCGTCTGGAGACGTCGGTGACCCGACTGGCAAACGTGCCGCCCGCCGAGTCGATCGCCGCTGCGGTGTCGGCCAGTCCATCGGCGTTGACGTCGACGCCGAAGACCTGGGCGCCTTCGGCCGCAAGGCGGATGGCCGTTGCCCGGCCCATGCCCGACGCGGCGCCGGTGATGTAGACGACTTTGCCGGCGTAGCGATCCGGAACGACAGCCACTAGAGGCGCTCCGCCGTGGAGCCGCCCGTGGACTGGGCCACCCGGAACTCCGAGACCCGATGCGCGGCGCTGCGAAAACGGCGGATGATCAGGATCAACGAGATCACGCTCGTGGCCAGCTGAATCAACTGCGCCTGGGTGCTGGATACGCGGAGGTCGCGTAGGAAGCCCATGGGGGTGTGCTCCTTCACTACTCGGGGCCCGCTACGGGGCGGGGCGAACAAGAGCGCCGACCGGTTGGCCGGCGCGCGTTGACGAACCTAGCCGCGCGCTTTCGTGGATTGCGACCACCGTCGAAATTCCCCCTAGGGTCCTGGCTCGTGCCCCCGGCAGTCGAGGAAGTGAAACAGGTTGCGCTGGCGGTCAAGGACCGTAGCAAGGCGCACAATGCGCCGATCTTCGCCGCGGCGATTGCGTTCTTCGCGTTCCTGGCGCTGATACCGGCGCTGACCGGGCTGATCACGAGCTACGGCATCATCGCCGACCCCGACGACATCGCCGATCAACTCGGCGACGTGCTCGAGTCGACACCGGAAAGCACTCGCACCTTTCTGATCGATCAGATGACCACGATCGCCGATGGCGCCGGTGGTGCGCTGGGCGCGGGCCTGGCCATCAGTACGCTGCTCGCGCTGTTCAGCGCGTCGGGGGCCGTGGCCAACCTCATCAAGGCGCTGAACATCGCCTACAACTATGCCGAGAACCGCAAGCCGTGGAGCCTCCGGGCCCGAGCGCTGTCGCTCACCCTCGGCGGGGTACTGGTGTTGTCGACGCTGGTCTTCACGATGAGCGTGCTGCCTCGGATTCTCGATGAGATCAACGCGGGCACGGCCGTCGAGACCCTCATCAACATCGGTCGGCTGCCGTTGCTCGCCGTGCTGTTGGTCGTCGCGCTGTCCGCGCTGTATCAACTGGGGCCCGATCATTCCGGCAACGGTCGCGATCTCACGTGGCGGCCGTTCACGGTCGGTGCTGCGGTGGCCATGGTGCTGTTCGGTCTGCTCTCGGTGCTGTTCACCTTCTACACCGACAACTTCAGCTCCTACGGCGAGACGTATGGGCCGTTGGCCACCATCGTGGTGTTGCTCCTGTGGTTCCAGCTCTCGGCTCTGGCCGTGATCATCGGGGCGGAAGTCGATTCCGAGCGGCGCGACCGTCACCTTCCGGCAGGCACCGAAGCCGCATGAGTGCACCGGATCCGCGCCTCGCTCTGAATGCTGCTCTCCGACACCTGATCGACAAGACCCGTCGGCTTCAGACCGCTCCCGACGCCGCGGCGGAGGCCACGGCCCTCGTCGCGCAGGCATCGGCGCTGCTCGATGCCCACACCGTTGCGACGGTCGAGTCTCAGGCCGGATTGGCGCCTGGCATGGGCGGTCCCGCCACCGGCATGGGCCGGGGGCCCGATCGGTTGACTCCCGAGGAGTTCTTTCCCTACAGCCCGGTCATCGGCCCGCTGAATCCGTTGGCCCCGCCCATGGCGATGACCGTGAACGAGGATCTCAGCATCACGGGCACTGTCACGTTGGGCGCGGCCTACAACGGTCCACCGCAGTCGGTGCACGGCGGTGTCATCGCGCTCCTGATGGACGAGCTGTTGGGGTGCACCGCAGTCGTCAACGATGTCGGTGGTTTCACCGGCACGCTGAACATCTACTACCGGGTACCGACCCCGATCGGGAAGCCGCTCCGGGTTCGGGCGCGGATGGGCAAGCGGGAGCGGCGCAAGACCTGGATTGCCGGCGTGATCGAAGATGACGACCATCTCTATGTCGAGGCCGAAGGCATCTTCATACGGCCCCGCATGGCCGACGAAGGCTGATCTGTCGCTGCGCGCATGCATTGGCGATGCGGCCGTCTGGCGGGGCGATGGCATGGGCGAGTAGCGTTGCGCCGGGCGCGCGTTGGGGGTTCGACTCGGCGGGCACGGCAAGCGGCACCGACATCCCTTGCTCTTCCCGACCCTGACCTTCGCAGCATTCTTCGCCGTTGTCCTACCGGTGTCCTGGTGGCTGCGCGCCCGGCCGGTGCGGTGGAAGCTCTTCATCCTGGGCGCGAGCTATCTCTTCTACGGTTACTGGAACTGGAAGTTCCTGTTCCTGTTGGCCGCTGCGACGATCGCGAACGAGGTATTCGGCGTGGCGATTCATCGGGCGGCCACGTCGCGAAGTCGTCACGTCCTGTTGGCCGCCGCGGTCGCGTTCAACCTCGGCGTGCTCGGCGTGTTCAAGTACTACCGCTTCTTCATCGAGTCGTTCAACGACCTGTTGGGGACCGACAGTGCGATATCTGCGATCGCACTGCCGATCGGCATCTCGTTCTTCACGTTCCAGGCACTGAGCTACGTGATCGACATCGCCCGGGGCAACACCGGGCCGGCACCGCTGCTCGACTTCGCGGTCTACCTGGCCTTCTTTCCCCAGCTCGTCGCCGGCCCGATCGTTCGGGCGACCGAGTTCCTGCCCCAGGTCCGCACTCGTCGGCCTCCCGACCGGGTGGCGCTCGGTCATGCCGCTGTCTTGATCGGCCAGGGCGTCTTCAAGAAGGTCGTGATCTCGAGTTACCTGGCCTCGGCCATCGTCGATGACACCTTCGCGTTGCCGGACCAACACAGCAGCCTCGAGGTGCTCGTCGGGGTCTATGCCTACGCCATCCAGATCTACGCCGACTTCAGCGGCTATACCGACATCGCCATCGGCGTCGCGTTGCTTCTCGGCTTCCGCTTCCCCCTGAACTTCGACCGGCCGCTCACCGCGACCTCGCTCCAGGACTTCTGGCGCCGCTGGCACATGACCCTGTCCCGCTGGCTGCGCGACTACCTGTACTTCCCGCTGGGCGGAAATCGCAAGGGGCGGGTCGCCACCTATCGAAATCTGCTGATCGTGATGGTGTTGGGTGGCCTGTGGCATGGCGCAGGTGCCAATTTCGCGGTGTGGGGCCTGATCCATGGGCTCGGCCTGGCCGGCGAACGCTTGCTCGCGGCCGCCCGGGGGGAGCACGACCGCCCGCTGAGCGAGGCCGATATCCGCATTCAGGAGATCGGTGCCCTGCACTCCGGCGACCGACTGGCCCCCTGGCGCCCCGACCCGACCTCGCCGACCCCGTTCGCGCCGGTCCAGGTGCGGCGCCTGTGGCTCGGGCGGGTGTTGACGTTCCACTTCGTGTGTCTGGCCTGGATTCCGTTCCGGGCCGGAAACCTCCCCGGAGCCCGCGACGTGTTCCTTCGCCTGTTCACCGGCTGGACCGACCTCTCGACGACGGCGATCACGCCGATGCTCCTCGCGGTGATCGCCGCCATGATCGCGGTGCAGTTGGTTCCCCGGCTCTATGCCCGCCAGGCGATTGCCGCCTTCAGCCGTATCCCGGTCGCGCTGCAGGGTGCAGCGGCCGGCCTGGCCCTCGCCGCATCCGTCGCGCTCGCCCCGTTGGGTGTGCAGCCGTTCATCTACTTCCAGTTCTGATGGTGATCGGCTGATGGTCACCATCGAACGCCTCCGCCGGCGCAATCCGGGGGCCAAGGCCGAAGCGACGCGGCCGGAGAGCTACGAGGAATCGCTGAAGCGAGCCGTGAGTCGCAAGCGCCGGTCGACGATCGCCTGGACCGACGAACACTTCCGACGCCAACGCGATGACGACCTGGCGCCACTCCTCGTCACCTGGCGCCAAGCCCTGGTTGCCGTGTTCGTCGCGCTCTTCGTGGCGCTGGCATTGTCGACGAGCCGTCTGGTCGACATCGCCACCCAGATGCCGCTCGGGGATCGAAGAGACGTCGCGCTGGACGTCGCGACTGCGCTCGACGATGCCGCGTCCGCGATCGGACTCGACCGACCGGCGGCCTGGATCGAGGAGCTGCGGGGCGGTAATGACGCCGGTCGCACGAACGACCGGATCGACTCGTCGATCATCGGCGAATCCCTCCTTCCCGCGTCGACGCTCGACCCGGCCGACCTCGCCATTGCGCCCCCGGCCACGCCGACCGATCCGAACAACCCATCGGTGCCCGTGACCACTGCGCTGCCGTCGAGTGTCGCCGACGTGACGGTCGAGGACGAGACAGTCGAGGAACCGGGGCCCGAGACCGTCACCGAATCGGGACCGACGACGGTGCCGCCGGCGGAGGCCGAATCCGCGCTTCGCCTGGTGACCGAGGAGCAACCGCTGCGGATCTTCGTGGGCGGCGACAGTCAGGCCGAGTTCTTGAACTACGGCCTGATCGACCGTTCCGGTGGTCTCGGCCTCCCGAGTGAGGTCGATGCCCGTTGGCAGATCTCTACCGGCCTGGCCCGCCCGGACGTGTTCAACTGGCCGGCGGAGCTGGCCGCGGTCATCGAGGCCGACGACCCGGAGGCGGTGGTGCTCTTCCTGGGCGCCAACGACTCCCAGGACATGGCCACCGATGCCGGTGTCGCGAAGGATGGTTCCCCGGAGTGGGAGGCCGAATATCGCCGCCGGCTCGAGATCACCATGGACCTGCTCCGAGCGCCGCATCGCCGGGTGTTCTGGGTCGCGCAACCACCGATGCAAGATGGCGAGCTCAACCAGGATCTGCAACCGGTCAACGCCGTCGCCGAGTCGATCGCGGCCGAGCGGGACTGGGTGATCTGGATCGATGCCTACGCCCAGTTCGGCGGCGACGACGGCTTCTCGACCTACCTGCCCGATGCCGAGGGGAACGAGGTCAAGGTCCGCGCCGGCGACGGCGTGCACCTCAGCCAGGACGGCGCCAACTGGCTGGCCGAGTCGGTCATCGCGGCGATGCTCGACACCTGGCCCACTTCCTGAACTGGTTGGAGAATTCGGCTCAATCTCGTCGGATTTCCAACCAGTTCGGCGCCTCGTCTGAACTGGTTGGAGAATTCGGCTCAATCTCGTAGGATTTCCAACCAGTTCGGTTCGGGTCGAGCCTCAGTTCACGCGCGGGTCGTCGGGATAGTTGGCCAGGAGACGCAATTTGCCGCGTTGGCGGCCGAGGACGTCGAACCAGAGGCGATCGGGTTCGCGGTGGACGATGTCGCCGGGGCGGGCATCGACCGGGTGCCAGGCATCGGCCAACAGTTCGGCGTCGAGCTGTCCGGCGGCCCACCCGCTGTAGCCGCTGAAGACGCGAGCCCGGTAGGTGGAATCGTCCGGTGCTTGCTCCAGATCGATCGTGCCAATGGCGCCGTGAGCCGGAACGAAACCGGCCGGAGGGTCGAGGGGATCGGCCACCATGAGGCCGAGCAGGGCATCCGTTCCGACCGGCCCGCCTCGAAAGAGCTCGGCCGGAGAAGTGACGGCTGATGCCCAGCGGGGAAGGGCGTCGGCGACCGCGATTCCGGTCGGCTGGTTCAAGACCACGCCGAGGGCGCCGTCCGCGTTGTGCTCGACGATGAAGACTACGCTTCGATCGAAATTCGGGTCGCCCATCTCGGGGGTCGCGACCAGCAATCGGCCTCGTTGGGACGTAGTCATCGGTCCGCCACCGGGTTGGTCAGCGGGCTGTTCGTTGATCGAAGACGACCTTCACCGCACCCCGGCTGCCCGCTTCGGCGGCGTGGGTAATCGCATCACGCCAACGGTCGAGCGGGTAGTGCGCCGACACGAGCTTCTCGAGGCCGGTCTGAGCGACGAGTTCCATGCCCATGGTGAAGCTGGTGGCGACCCTGCCGTTCGGCATGACATCGGTCCCGTACGTGTACGCGCCGACGAGTTCGGTCTCGCGGTGCCAGATGCCGGTCATGTCGAGTCGTTCGACGCCCGGCATACCGACCAGCACCACCCGGCCGCGGGGTCGGGTCACGGCGACGGAATCGGCGATGGATCGGCCGTTGCCAACGGCGTCGACCGTGATGTCGACTCCGCCGGACAGGTCGTCGCCCAGCATCCGGCACCCAACCAGCCGGCGAACCCCCCGGCGAACCTCGCTGGGACCGAGCACTCGATCGGCGCCGAACGCCTCGGCGAAGTCGGCCTGGTGGCGGTACTTGGCGACCGCGACGATCGTGCCGGGATTGGTGAACGAGCGAAGGGCGGCGATGGTGGCCAGGCCCATGGTGCCGCAGCCGAGCACCAGCACCGTGGCGCCGTCGTCGATCTGTGCCTTGGCCGCGGCGTGCACTCCGCCCGCCGCCGGTTCGAGCATCACGGCCGCTTCGTCGCTGAGATCGTCGGGCACGTCGTGGATCTGACTGGGATGGGCCACCAGCCGTTCACCCCAGCCGCCTCCTGTGTCGGCGCAGAATCCGATCTGGATGCCCGCTGCGATCGGACCGTCGAGCAGGTAGCCGTAATCGTCGCCATCGCCAGGAGCGGCACCGGGGAAGGGCGCCGCTTGTTGGCGGGCCTCGGCTCCGAGCACCGGTTCGAGTGCGACCCGACGTCCATCGGCGGTATCGCCGACGACTTCGTGGCCCGGAATGAACGGGAACGACACAAACGGTTCGAAGTAGCGACTCGACCTGCCTTCGACCGTGGCGAGATCGGAGCCACAGATCCCGGTCAGGCGAGGCGTCACCCGCACCCAGTCATCGGCCGGAAGCTCCGGCTCGTCGACCGTGGCCAGGCGAAGTGGGCCGACCGCCGCCCCCAGGCCTGGCCGGACCCGGCCGGCGACGGCAGCTGCGACGTAGCGGGCCTCTTTGCGTTCGAACAGCAGCGCTTTCACCGCCGTGACGCTAGCGGAGCCGGCGGCGATCCTCAGAACCCAGGTCGCGCCACAACCCGCCGCTGGCATCGGGCCGGTACCGGGCGGGCCAGCATCACCAGCCCGGCGATCAGGCACCCGTAAGCTTGTGATCGTGAATGATCCGGGGGAGGATCGTCCCCAAGGTGAGCTCCACGGGGAGCGCTGCCGCTGGTGCGGCCGGGTATTCGTCGCCAAGCCCGGCCCTGGACGGCCGCGACGGTTCTGCAAGCAGGGTTGCCGGCAGGCCAGCTACATCGCCAACAAGCTCGCGGCCGCCCACGGGCTCGATCCCGATCAGGTCATCGTGGAACGCCGAGCGCTCGACGACCTGCTCGATCGGCGGTACCAGCTCGAGCTGGCCTACGCCGACGTGCAGCGGGCGCGAGCCAAGGCATCCGACGAATTCGACCATGCCCGGCATCTGAGTTGGCTGGCCGAGCATGTCGAGGCCCTCCTGGCGATATCGCTCGAGCCCGGCACGCCGGGCCCGATCAGCGGCGGATAGCGAGGCGAAGCGATCGCCGAGCGGATCACCCATCTCGAGCACGAACAGCAGTCCTGAGCAATGGTCACCAAACCCGACTGGTTTCATCGGCATTTGCCCACCGCGCGGCGATCGACAAGACTCGCCCCACCAACAAGCGGTTCCAGCGACGGGAGCAAGTGATGTCGAACAACGGTTGGGGTTTCGAGACCCGACAGATCCATGCCGGCTGGGAGCCGGATCCCACCACCGGGGCCCGCGTGCTCCCGATCTACCAGACCACCGCCTTCTCTTTCCGCGACTCTGCGCATGGTGCGGCGCTCTTCGCCCTGACCGAGCTGGGAAACATCTACACCCGCATCATGAATCCGACCCAGCAGGCGTTCGAGTTGCGGGTCGCGGCGCTGGAGAACGCACCGGAGTCCGTGCCGCCCGGCTTGCCCGCGGCGCTCGCGGTCAGCTCCGGTCAGCAGGCCGAAACGGTCACGATGCTGACCCTGTGCGAGGCCGGCGATCACATCGTCACGTCCAGCTCGCTCTACGGCGGTACCTACAACCTCTTCCACTACACGCTGCCGAAGCTCGGTATCAGCGTCGACTTCATCGACGACGTCGACGACTTGAGCGAATGGGAAGCCAAGATCCAGGACAACACCAAAGTGTTGTACGGCGAGACGATCGGCAACCCCAAGAACGACGTCTTCCCGCTGCAGGACGTCGGTGCCCTGGGCCAGAAGCATGGCATCCCACTCGTGGTCGACAACACCGTCGCCACCCCCTTCCTGCTCAACCCGCTCGACCACGGCGCCAACATCGTCGTGCACTCGGCCACCAAGTTTCTGGGCGGCCACGGCAACTCGATCGGCGGCGTGATCGTCGACGGCGCCAACTTCGATTTCGGCGCGAGCGGCCGGTTCCCCAACTTCACGACCCCCGACCCGAGCTACCACGGCATGAACTATTGGGAGATGCTCGGGGCCGGTTGCTTCATCGTGAAGGCTCGCCTGCAGATGCTGCGCGATCTCGGCGGCGCGATCTCGCCGTTCAACGCCTTTCTGTTCGTCCAGGGCATCGAGACCCTGAGCCTTCGCATGGAACGCCATGTGTCGAATGCCCAGCGCGTCGCCGAGTACCTCGAGCAGCACGATCAGGTCGAATCGGTCCAGTACGCCGGACTGCCCAGCAGCCCGTGGTACGAGCGGGCCCAGAAGCTCCTGCCCCGGGGCGCGAGCGCCGTACCGGCCTTCGTGATCAAGGGCGGGGCCGAGGCCGGCGAGAAGTTCACCGACGCCCTACAGCTCCACTCGAACCTGGCCAACATCGGCGACGTCCGGAGTCTGGTGATCCACCCCGCCAGCACCACCCATCAGCAGCTGACACCCGAAGAGCAAGCGGCGACCGGGGTGAGTCCGGGCCTGATCCGACTGAGCGTCGGGATCGAGTCGATCGACGACATTCTGGCCGATCTCGACATCGGGTTCGCGGCGGCCAAGGCATAGCCCGCGCGTGGCCCATCTCGAACCTGGGCGCCCTCGCTTCCACCTGGCCTTCCCGGTGCTCGATTTGCCGGAGGCTCGCCGGTTCTACGGCGAGATCTTGGGATGTCCGGAGGGGCGTAGCACGGACCACTGGATCGATTTCGACCTCTATGGGCACCAAGTCGTCGCCCATCTGGTGCCGGTC
>JABDJW010000062.1 GCA_013002375.1 Acidimicrobiales bacterium
GGCATGGCCGCCAACCGTTCGAGGTCGGCGGGGAAGGGAGCGCCGGGAAGCTCAATGGCGACCTTGGCGTCGAGTTCGGGGTCGTGGGTGAGGATCGCAGTTTCGAGATCGGTGATCGTCGCCGTCGGGTCGAGCCCGGTGGCTTCGATCAGGTTGGTGCGGAAGTCTTGGAGGGCTTGGAGGGCTTCGGTCTGCCGGCCCGAGCGGTAGAGGCACAGCGCCTGACGAGTCGCGAGCCCCTCGCGCCAGGGGTGCTCGTCGGTCAGCGAGCTGAGTTCGATCAGTGCTTCTTCGAGGCGGTCTTGGGCCAGCAACCCTTCGACGAGCAGCTCGGCCAGCACAACGCGCGTTTCCTCCAGGCGGGCCGCCCAGTTGCGAGCGGTCGGTACATCCTCGAACCCGTCGAAGGGACGCCCTCGCCACAGCTCGAGCAGGCTACGGGCGTTGGTGGTGACCTCGGCCCAGTCGCTGCGGGCCGCGGCGCCGCGCACACCTTCGAGACCGATCTCGACCGCGTGGGCGTCGAGCTCGTTCACCTTCAGTTCGAGCGTGTAGCGATCCTCGGCGAAGCGGATGCGTTCGGGGTCGGCCAGCACGTTTCGCAGGCGCGACACGTGCGATTGCAGGCTGTTGCGGGCGTTCGAAGGGGGCGTTTCGCCCCAGACTTCTTCGGCCAGTTCGTCCACCGAGCAGGCCTGCCCGGCGCGGGCCGCGAGCGCGGCCAGGACGGCCCGCGCCTTGGGCCCACCGATCGGTGTATTGGTCCCGTCCACCTGGACTTGCAGTGGTCCGAGCACTTCGACTCGCACGCTCACGGCATCAGCGTAGGGGGCGCCGACGTCACGGTCATCTTGTAACGCGGTCATCGTCGATCAGCGGTGGGTGGCGCACGGGCCGGGGTCTGATCAGAACGTGAGCACAGCCCGGAAGCCTCGGCCCAAGGCCACTTCGGCGGCCGACTTGCCACCCAGATCGACCTGCGCCGGTTGGTCGTCGTCGTCGCCCCAACACCACGCCTCGTTCCCCGGGCCCACGGCCCGGATGCCGCAGGTGCGGATGGCGCCGGCGGCAACGCCGACCCAGTCGTTGGCCGAGCCGACCTGCACCGGGTCGAACTCGAACGCTCCGCTGGGCGGAATGAGGTGGTCGAGGTGGTTGACGATCGGCACGCCGACCTGGCCCCGGGCGTTCCACCCCCAGCACCACAGGGAGTCGTCGGTTTTGATCGCGCAGCCGTGGTGGGCGACGGCCCAAACGGCGAACCCGTCGCCCTCGAAGAGTCCCCAGGTCGCGCCGAGCGCCAGTTCGTTCCAGTCGGTGTCCGAGCCGATCTGGGTGAGGTTGGACACGTCAAGACCGTCTTCGATTCCCGCGCCGGTGCACCACATCGTGCCGTCGGCGCGCACTGCGCAGGTTTGGAGGTTGCCGAGTGCGATGTCGGTCCACTGGTGAGTGCCGATCTGGGTGGGCTGGAGTTGGCCAGGGTCGGGCGTGCCGGTGCCGAGTTGGCCGAAGTCGTTGGCGCCCCAGCACCACAGGGTCTGGTCGGTTTTGATGGCGCAGGTGTGGGCACCGCCGAGGTCGGGCACTTGCGGGAAGGCCACGTCGAACTGGTTGAAGTTGGCCGCCACGGTCTGCCAGGCGGTTGCGGCGCCGACTTGGGTGGGTGCGGTGCGGTTGGCTGTGGTGCCGTCGCCCAGTTGGCCGTAGTCGTTGGCGCCCCAGCACCACAGCGTCTGGTCGGTCTTGATGGCGCAGGAGTAGTCGTGGCCGGCTGCCACAGAGTGCCAGCCGGAACCTTGGGCTTGCGTGGGCACCGATCGGTCGGTCGTGGTGCCGTCGCCGAGCTGGGCGTTCTCGTTCGACCCCCAGCACCACAGCGTTTGGTCGTTGTGCCGAACCTCGCAGGTGTGGTGGGTGCCGGCGTCGATGTCCGTCCAGAGTGCGCCGGTGCCGCCCGGCATGGTGATCGCGGCCGGCGTGGCGCGGTCGGTGGTGGTGCCGTCGCCGAGCTGGCCGACGTCGTTGTTGCCCCACGTGAAGGTCGTACAGCTCGAGGCGGTGAGTGCGGTCGCGACGAGTGCCGCCAGACGGGCGTTGCGTGCTGCGGTTGCCTTCGCTGTCATCTCATGGCCCCGTTTCCCGCCGATCGCGACGGTACCAGTGCGGGTGTGGTTGTGCGCTGGGCTCACAAGGCAGCGCCTACGAACCCCTCGGTCGGGGTGGTGGGGTTTCGTTGGGGGTGGCGGGCCGGGTGGTCCAGGTGGTCCGCGGTCGGCCGGCTGGGTTCGCTGGGCCTGATGGGGCGGCGCGCTCTGTACCCGGTGGGGCGGCTTTGGTCTTCGACCGGCTCGGGTCGGTGGAAGCGGCTCGGTTGTGGCCGGGTTTTCGCTCGCCCGGCGGGGCCGGTCCGGCTCGTTCGAGGGTGAGGTTGTTGTCGTGAACATGGTGGTGACAGGACTGGCAGAGGAGGGCCATCTCGTCCACGTCGGTTTTGCCCTTGTCGGGGGCGTTCCACGGCAGCAGATGGTGGGCTTCGCACAGGAGGTAGTGCGCCCTACAGAGGACGCAGCCGCCATCGCGGGCGATGAGGGCCTTGAACTGCGCGGCGGTGGTGGTGCGCAGCTTCCTTCCCTGCCACAAGACTTCGCCGGTTTGGTCGAACGCCGCGGCGATGACATCTGCATTGCACATGAATCGTTCCAGCACCGATTGGGGGAGGGGCCCTCCGCCGGCCAGTTCGGCTCGGGATATGTCGCCGGTGTCGGGGTCGAGGCTGAGCGATGCGAACACGGTTGGGCGGCCGGTGTCGGCCCGGGCCGCGAGCTTCTTGGCGGCACCGGTCTCGTCGTCATTGTTTTCGGTCGTGCGTGTGATGCGGCTGACGAATGCGTCGAACAACCGTTGGAGGTGGGTGGTGGCGTGTTTGGCACCAGGCAGATCGCGGCCGCCCGCGGCCTGGTAGGCGGCTTGGGCGTCTTTGACCATCTGGTTCCAGATCGCGTCGATGGTCGAGTCGTCGCCCTCGACCATGATCGCGGCGTTGCCGTGTTTGGTTTCGAACTGCCTCGCTCCACGGGTTCGCCGTTGTTTCTGGTAGCGGGTTTCGGTCTTGTCCGGATCCTCGTGGTTGTTCAACCACGTGCGCACGATGTCACCGGCTTGGTCGACCGGGGCATCCTCGATATCAGCGATCAACTGCTCATCTTCGGCCGCCGCACCGTCGGACTTGTCTGAGGCATCGGCGATGGCGTCGACCTTTTCGTCGTTGAGCGAACCGTCCCGGAGTTTGTCGCCCAGCTTCGGGTTCTTCCGCACCGCCTTGGCCCGCTTGGTCTTCTAGCGAACCGTGCGCTTGGAGCCGCCGCCCCGCCGCGACAACCCGTCGATGTCGCGATCGGTGGCACCATCATCGATCGCCGAAGCCAACACGCCCGCTTCGTAGGCATCGAGGTGACCGCGCAGTACTCCGAGCTCGACCATCGACCGGGCACGCGGGAACGAATCGAGATGCGAGACCACCAAATCCGCGATCGCGCCCGTCGACGGCGACGCAGCACTGCCGGTGCGCGTGGTGCCGGTGCCCTCACCAACCGGCTCCCGACCGGCCTCAACGGGATCAAACAACTCCATACCCACAACCTACTGATGGGGTGTGACACTCTTCAGAACGTTGCAATTCCAACGATGAACGGGCGCTCCCACTCGTTCACCGATTGCCCATCGACGGGAGGCCTCGGCGGTCATAGGATCGCCGGCAGAGGTTGGTCAGGCGGACGGGCCCAGGACGCGGGAGACTTGTCATGCGTACGACGCGACTCGTGAGTTTCGGGGCGGTCTTCGTGCTGCTCGCTTCGTTGTTGGCCACACCGGCATCAGCGAGCCGGCGCGAACGGATCGATCCGGTTCGGTTCGCGACCTACAACGTGTCGCTGAATCGAACGTTCGAGGGCGAACTGTTCGAGCATCTGAGCGAGGCCTACGACGGCACCGATCCCGACATCTCCGATCTCGCCCTGCGCCGGTGGCAGATCGCCAACGTGGCCGAGGTCATCCAGCGCACCCGACCCGACGTCATCCTCCTGAACGAGTTCGACTACGACCCGACCGGTCAGTCGATCGATCTGTTCCGCTCCAACTACCTCGAGGTCGGCCAGAACGGGGCCGACCCGCTCGAGTACCCCTACGTGTTCGTGGCCGAATCGAACACCGGGGTGCCCAGCGGCGTCGACCTGAACGGCGATGGCACGGTCGGCGGCCCCGACGATGCCTACGGCTTCGGGTTCTTCCCCGGCCAGTTCGGCATGGCGGTGCTGTCGAAGTACCCGATCGATCTCGACGGCGTGCGCACCTTCCAGAAGTTCCTGTGGAAGGACATGCCCGGGAATCTGATTCCCGAGGGCTTCTACTCCGATGCAGCGCTGGAGGTGTTCCGGCTCTCGTCGAAGTCGCACTGGGATGTGCCCATCGAGATCGGCCGTCGCACGGTGCATCTGCTGGCCAGCCATCCGACCCCGCCGGTGTTCGATGGTCCGGAGGATCGCAACGGTCGCCGCAACCATGACGAGATTCGGTTCTGGGCGGACTACATCCGGCCGAGCGCGAGCCGCTACATCTACGACGACGAGGGCCGCACCGGTGGGCTGCGGGGCCGTGACCGGTTCGTGATCGTCGGCGATCAGAACGCCGATCCGCTCGATGGCGATTCCGTCCCGGGCGCCATCGATCAGCTGCTCGACAACGGCAAGATCCGCAAGGTTCGTCCCGCGAGCCTCGGCGGTGTCGCGGCGGCCGAACAGGGTGGCGCCAACGACGATCACCAGTCGAACCCGGCCTACGACACCGCCGACTTCAACGACAGTGGTCCCGGCAACCTCCGGGTCGATTATGTGCTGCCGAGCAAGCGGATGAAGGTCCGCGACACCGGCGTCTTCTGGCCCGCCCCCGACGATCCGCTGTCGCGGCTGACCGGCGAGTTCGACTTCCCGCAGTTCGAGCGCGACGGCATCGGCTACCCGACGTCGGATCATCGCCTGGTCTGGGTCGATCTTCGCCCGTAGCTCGCGCAGTCGGGACTTCGGCCCCTGGGCCGGTTCGCCCCGACGGCGGACACTCGTCGCATGAGCGAACCGAGCATTCTCCTGGCGTACCACTCGGGCGAGGGCCAGACGGCCAAGATCGCCGAGCGGATCGAAGCGACCCTGGTCGCGGCGGGCGCGTCGGTCACCCGGGTGGTGGCCGAACAGGCCCCCGCACCGGCGGGCTTCGACGGTGTGATCGCCGGCGATTCGATCCACGCCGGTCGCCACAGCAAGGAACTCAGCGGCTACGTCGAGGCGCACGCCGGGGCCCTGAACCGGCTGCCGGTCGGTCTGTTCCAGGTGAGCCTCACGTCGGCCAACCCCGACGAGGAGCACAGCGCCATCGCGACCGGAATGGTGAAGGACTTCCTGGAGGCGACCGAGCTCGATCCCGACATCGTCGGCCTGTTCGCCGGCGCGCTGGCCTACACCCGCTACGGGTTCTTCAAGCGGAACCTGCTGAAGCGGATCACTGCCAAGGAGGGCGGCGACACCGACACCTCGGTCGATCACGAATACACCGACTGGGATGCCGTCGAACACTTCGCCACCGACGTCCTCGCGTTGGTCCGCACCTCGGCCGAGGGTTGATCAACCAGCCATGAACTCGGCGGCACGACGCTCGCCGATTGACGCGCGCGCTACGGTCGCGTGAACGTCGGACAGATCCGCCAGAGAATCTGTCGGGTAGGCGGGATTTGAACCCACGACCTCTTCGTCCCGAACGAAGCGCGCTACCAAGCTGCGCCACTACCCGTAAGCCCGCCAGGCTACCGCGTCACCGCTGATCTGCCTACGGAGGAAACCGGTCGGGCGCGAGCCACTACCTTCGGGGCATGAGCGACGCCAAACCGGCCACACCCGGCGAGTACGACGGGCTCCGCGACGACCCGATGTTCGCCCTTCCGCAGAAGGCGCCCTACGACCCGAGCTCCGGGCCGCGCAACATGGTCGTGCTGTTGCTCGACAGCCTGAACCGCCACCTGCTCGGCGCCTACGGGTCCGACGAGTTCGACACGCCGAACCTCGATCGGTTCGCGGCCCGCTCGATCCGGTTCGATCGGCACTATTCCGCCTCGTTGCCGTGCATGCCGGCCCGCCACGACCTGCTGTGCGGATCGTGGGATTTCCTGTGGCGGCCCTGGGGCTCGATCGAGATCTGGGAGAACGCCATCACCCAAGACCTCCGCATGCACGGCGTCCAGAGCCAGCTGATCTCCGATCACCCCCACCTGTTCGAGACCGGGGGCGAAAACTACCACTGCGATTTCGGCGCCTGGGACTACGTGCGGGGCCACGAGGGTGATGCCTGGAAGCTGCGACCCGATCCGTCCTACATCGGCACCCCCGCCCTTCCCGCGGCCGAGGGTATGTTCCGTCGCGGCTACGACACCTCCCGCACCTACTTCAAGGCCGAGGCCGACTACCCCGGCCCCAAGACCATGGCGGCCACCGCCGACTGGCTCGATCACAACGCCCCGCACTTCCGGGCCAACGACGATCGCTTCTTCCTGTTCGTCGACGAGTTCGACCCCCACGAGCCCTTCGACACCCCCGAACCGTGGACGTACAAGTACCACGACCAACGCGACGTCGAGCTCACGATCTGGCCGCCCTACAACAAAAACGCGGTCGGCAACGGCGCCCTCACCGAGGCCCAGGCGGTGCAGGTTCGCGCCAACTACGGCGCCAAGCTGTCGATGATCGATCACTGGTTCGGCAAGGTGCTCGACGCCATGGACCGCAACGATCTGTGGGCCGACACCGCGGTGGTGCTGTGCACCGATCACGGCCACTACCTGGGCGACAACGGCGGTGCGTTCGGCAAGCCCAGCCTGCCGATCTACAACACCTTGGGTCACATCCCGATGATCGTCGCCTGGCCCGGTGCCGAACCCGGCCAGTCTTCGGCGCTCACCACCACGGTCGACGTCCACGCCACCATCGCCGAGGTGTTCGGCGTCGACACCGCCCACCGCACCCACGGCGTGTCGCTGAAGCCGCTGCTCGACGGCAGCCGGGAATCGGTGCGCGACTGGCTCCTGCAGGGCTACTTCGGCCGCGAGGTCAACGTCATCGACGCCGACGGCAAATACATCCGCACCGCCCCCAACGGCCCGTATCCGCTGTCGGTGTGGTCCAACCGATGGTCGACGATGCCGGTGCACGCCCTGCCCCGCTTCGGTCTGCCCAAGCCCGACAACAACGCCTACCTCGACAAGATGCCCGGCTCGGACATCCCGGTGCTGCGCCAGCCCTTCACCGCGACCAACCACGGCGCCCACCCGTTCATGGGTATGCGACGGGCGGGTGGCCAACACCTGCTCTTCGACGCGGACGATCAAACCGAAACCGAAGACCTGTGCGGCTCGGCTCGCGAGGCCCACTACATCGAACTGCTGCGCCACGCGCTCGACGCGGTCGATGCCCCGGCCGAGCAATCGCAGCGGTTGGCGCTCGCGGGCCGCGACGCCTGATCGGCTAAGAGATCGCCGGCTCGTCAGCCGCGGGGAGCGGGGCCGGATCGAGCGCGAGCTGGACCGCCTTGCGGATCTGGAACGACGTGAGCGGCTTCACCAGCCAGGAATCGGCCTCGGCCTTGCCGGCCAGCCATTCGTCGGCGTCGCGATCGAGCAGGATCATGACCTGCGCGTCGTCGAGGCGGCCCATGCGCATTTCCTGCTTCAACAGCATCGAGGTGGCCATGCCCCCCATGTTGCCGATCTGCAGATCGAGCATCACGAGCTCGGGCAGGATCTGCTTGCAGGCCTGCTGGACGTGGGCCCCTTCATGGACCCGAAAAACGTTGTGGGCACCGCCCACCGCGGCATCGATGTCGTCGTACAGATGGTCGGCGTCGGTTGCCAGGAGTATGTCGGCCACGGCTGCGAGCGTAGCCGAATCGCGATCCCCGGGAACCATTGGCGCACCGCCGACGTCTGTACCCGATGAGGTGTGACCGACACCGCACGCAGTAGGCGAAGGCGGCGGCAAGGGCTAGCCTGTGACATTCCCCACCAGTGGCTCATCGCTCTGCTCGAAAAGTCGTGCCGAACCATTGGGGTGGCCTTTTGAGGAGGGTCAAATGCTCGAAGTCGAAAACGAAACCACCGAGGATTACGCAACGTGTCGCCCCGTCGGCGAGATCGATGCCTACACGGTTGGTCAGTTTCGAGAAGCGCTCACCGAGCATGCCGAAGCCCCGAAGCTGCTGATCGATCTCAGCCAGGTGCCGTTCATCGATTCCGCCGGTCTCGGCGCGCTGATCGGCGGCATCCGCCGGGTGCGCGAGAACCAGGGCATCGTGGCAGTGTTCTGCGATCGCGAGGCCCTCATCCGACTGCTCCACACCACCGGCTTCGACCGCATCGTGCCCGTCGCCGAATCCCTCGACGCTGCCGTGGACGCCCTCAACAACCCCTCCGACGACGCCTAGGCGGCAACCCTTCGGGTCGCTCGAGTTGCTCGCCAGAGGCTCGCAACGTCGCCTTCCGGAACTCGCCGCCAGGGGTCAACCGGGAAAGAGTTGCGCCTGCACCTGGCGGAGGCCGTCGAGGTCGCACACGTCGTCGGCCAGCAACGCCACCCGCGCCTGCGGCACGTCTTCGCCGATCTCCTCGGTGAGCTCGGCCAGCGCATTGGCCTCGCGCTCGGCCAGGGTCTGATAGTCGAGCAGGGCCTGCCAGCAATCCGATCGCTCCGGTGAGGTGTTCCGCTGCTTCTTGGCCACCTCGGCCGCGGTGATCGCAGTCGAGTACGGATGCAACCGGTTGGCCACCAGCGCCCGCACCTCGATGCCGCCCTCGAGCAACTGCTGGGCGAAGAACTTGGCGTTCTCGACCGCGTCGGGCCGGGGTGAGGCCACCAACACGAAGCAGGCGTCGTCGCTCGACAGCAGAGCCCGCACTTCCTGGGCCCGCTGGCTGAAGCCGGCCTCCATACCCTCGAAGGCCCGGAAGAACGCCAGCGCGTCGTCGACCACGTCGGTGCCGACGATGCGCGACAGCTGACGCACCAGGGCCTGGGTCGCGGCGCCGACGGCCCGCACCACCCCGCGCCCCGGCGCCATCAACGCCCGGTACAGCCGGTTCTCGAGCAGCCGGGTGAGCATGCCGGGCGCTTCCAGAAAATCGAGCGCGTTGCGGCTGGGAGGCGTGTCGACCACCAACAGATCGAAGCGTTCCTCGTGGTACAGCTCGTACAGCTTCTCCATCGCCATGTACTCCTGCGTGCCCGACATCGCGGTGGAGATGTTCTGGTAGAAGCGGTTGTTGTGGATCCGGGCCGCTTGCTCGTCGTCGCCGGCATAGCGGGCGATCAGATCGTCGAACGTGCCCTTGGTGTCGAGCATCAGCGCCCACATCTCGCCAGTCTCGGCGAAGCCTGGGTCGACCGGCCCGACGTCGATGCGGGTCGGCGTGTTGCCCAGCGCCTCCAGGCCCAGCGCGTCGGCCAGCCGCTTGGCCGGATCGATCGTGACCACCACCGCCCGGCGACCGCGCTCGGCCGCTTCGAGCGCCACCGCAGCCGCGCTCGTGGTCTTGCCGACCCCGCCGGTACCGACGCACACCACGACCCGGTGGTCGTCGATGATCGAACCCAACGGCGCGATCACGAGTTGGCCTCCGGCAGTTGCTCGATCGATTTCACGAGGTGCTGGGCCAGCTCGTCGATCTGTCTCGGGCCGACCTCGGTGGTGAACAGGAAGGGCAGCTCCAGGTGGGGGAGCGGCAGCTCGCGGGCCAATCGCTCGACCTGGGCCGCCTGGTTCCGTGCCCGGTGCCGTCGTAACTCGATGGCGATGTCGAGGTCGGTGGCCAGCTGCCCCGACACCCGAGGCCGATCACCATCGAGCGCGAGGGGTGGATACAGCCCGTTCACCACCACCGGCGCGAGGTGGACGCCGACCCGATCCTCGAGGGTGAACGCGGTTTCGATCATCTCGTTCACCGGTGTCTCCTCGGGTAGTGCCACCAACAGAATCCGGCTGCGGGCCGCATCGTTCAGCATGGCCAACACGTCCTCGGCCTGGACCCTGATCGGCCCTGCGGTGGCGGTCTCGGCCAGGGACGCCGGCGATTGCAGGAACGTGATGGCATGCCCGGCCGCGGGTGCATCGACCACCAACAGATCGGCATCGCCCTCCCGTTCGAGCTGTTTGATCTTGGCCAGGATCAACAGATCCTTCACGCCCGGTGTCGCCGAGGAGATCACCTCCAGCGCCCCGCTCTTGCGCAGTCGCTTGGCCACCCGGGCGAAGCCTTTGTCCTGCAGCCACTCCACCAGGGCGTCGTCCGACGCCACCAACCGGCCCCGCACCGACCCGCCGCTGCGGTGGGCGTACAACTCAATCGGTTCGTAAACCAGCGGGCCCGACTCGAACAATGTGGGTAGTCCGGGCGTAGCCTCAAGGGCGATGAGGTCGACCGTCAGCCCCACCTGGGCCGCTGCCCGCGCCACCGCTGCCGCGGTGGTGGTTTTGCCGACGCCGCCCTTGCCCGCGACGACCAGGAGCCGCGATGCGGTGAAGAAGGCCTCGGGAGTCATCGGTGCGTAGAGTATCGGCCCGCCTCGGCGTCCTCGCAGCTTCGCTCCTCGCGTTGTCCGGTGCCCTGCTCGCGATGGTGCTCGCTGCGGCGGCGCCGGTCGCGGCCCAAACCGACGGCGAGGCCGACACCAGCTCGGCCCCGCCCGGCTTCGTCGACATCATCGAGGTCGACGGGTTACTCGATCCGGTGCTGGCCGATTTCATCGAACGTTCGCTCGACGAAGCCGAAGAAGACGGCGCCCAGACCCTGGTGCTCCAGGTCGACAGCGAGGGTTCGGTCATCAGCGACGAACGCCTCGTCGAGCTCACCGAACGCATCGCTGCCTCGCCGGTTTCGGTCGTCGCCTGGGTCGGACCGTCGGGCGCCAAGCTCCGGGGCGGCACCGCGCAGCTGGCCGCCGCCTTCGACATCCGGGGCATCTCCGGCGGTTCGAGCATCGGCGATCTCGGCGTCACCATCGTCGACCCCGAGTTGATCGCGGCCGCCTACGGCGACCAGGTTCCCCGCCTTCGGTCGCGCAGCCTCGGGTACGACGACGCCGGCCAGACCGGCATCGCGATGCAGGCCCCGACCATCGGCGATTTCCTGATCGCCCTGCCGGGCTTCGAGACCGAGCAGGTCACCGGCGAGGATGGCCAGACCCGCCTTCAGCCCATCACCGTGTCCCGCTTCGGTGCCTTGTCGTTGCTCGATCAGCTGTTCCACACCATGGCCAGCCCGGCGGTCGCCTATCTGCTGCTCATCATCGGCCTCGGCCTCTTGGTGTTCGAGCTGTTCACCGCGGGCATCGGTGTGGCCGGCGTCGTCGGCGCCGGCTTCTTCCTGGGTGGGTGTTACGGCCTGGCGGTCCTGCCGACTCGGCCGTGGGCCATCGCCCTGCTCGTCGGGTGCGCGCTGGCGTTCGCCATCGACATCCAGACCGGTGTACCGCGCTTCTGGACGGCGGCCGGCACCGTCATGCTCATCATCGGCACCTTCTGGTTGTACGACGGCGTGTCGCTGCCCTGGCTCACTGCGGTCGTCGGCATCGGCGGCATGCTCATCGCCATGATCAACGGCATGCCGGCCATGGTCCGCACCCGGTTCAGCACGCCGACGATCGGCCGCGAGTGGATGGTGGGCGAACAGGGTGTGGCCGTCGACGCGATCGATCCCGAAGGAACCGTCCGAGTCCGCGATTCGGTCTGGCGGGCTCGCACCAATCGGGCCACGCCCATCGCAGCAGGTGACTCCCTCGAAGTCATCGAGGTCGATGGCCTGCTGCTCGAGGTCGCCCCCCTCGAGGGCGCGGCCCGCGACTACCGCGAACGGGCCACCGCTCCCGACGCCTAGCTGAAATTCTTGCCGCCAACCACCGTGGCGGTGGTCAATCGCAAGAAGAACGGGTGCGGCGGCGTCAGGTACGTGTCAGAAAGTGACCCTTGTCACCTGACGAACGCCGCGGTTAGGGTCCGACGTGGAGATAGGGGCTGAGTTATGCCGAAGACCATCGTGCGATCCGGGCCGGCCGCGCCCGAGCACACCAAGAGCCGCAAGACCCGGGATGAATGGCGCTTGCGGGCCGCATGTCGCGGTCCCCAGGCCGCTGTCTTCTTCCCGCCACCGGAATTCGAACGCAAGGACGACAAACGCGAGCGCGAACGTCGGGCCAAGGCGATCTGCCGCACCTGCCCGGTGCTCGACGAATGCCGCAGCTACGCGGTCACGATTCGCGAACCCCACGGCATCTGGGGTGGCCTCAACGAGTTCGAGCGCCGCGACGTCGCCGCGTCGTCGTCCTAGTCCGACAAGCGGTTCCGGAGCTCGGGTAGCCGGGGGCCGGCGATGCGGACGTTGTCGCGCCGGCGGGTCTGACCGGTGCCATCGAGGATGGCCAGCAGGGGCAATGCGTGCTTGCGGGTGCAGCCCAGCGCGGTGCGGAACTCCGACACCGTGATGCCTTCGGGCTGATCCCGCAGCAGCTCGGCCATGCGCCGGCCGGCGGCCTCGATCGCCGTCGCCGCGAAGAACACGCCGTCCTCGGCCACGACCTGGCCCCGACGCACCAGCTCGCGCAGCTCGCCCCGATCGACGCCGTCGGGGTCGGGTGGGGTGAACGGGTTGGCGATCAGCTCGGCCAGGTAGGGATGCTCGGCCAGCGTGTCGACCTGGTCGGCGATCTTGGCGTGGCTGCCGTCGACGACGACATTGTCGACCAGCTCGATGGCCAACCGATCGCGATCGTCGAGACCGGCCAGGTCGAGCCCCAGCGGTCCGGCCTCGGCCACGAGGGTTGCCAGCCGCTCGAGGGTCGCCTCGAGCGCGGCGGGATCGACCACCCACGGGCCCACCGTCGGCGTCCGGCGTTCGCCGGTCAGCAGGAACAGATGGTCGGCTTCGACCCAACCCCGCTCGGCGATCACCCGCTCGACCGAACGATCGGGCACCGCATCGGCCGCCTTCACCTGCGGATCGATGTCGAGGATCTCGCCGCCGCCGACCGTCTCGGCCCGCCCGGCGTCGCGCACGATGAACCGGTCGCCTGGGGTCAACGGCAGCGCGGTGGGGAGGAACACCCGCACGAAGCCGGTCTGGCCGGGCGCGATGGCCTCGGGGCCCAACACCCGCAGGCGAACCGGATGCTCGCCCGAACCGAGGTACACCAGGTGGGCACCCCGTCGGCTGACCTCGTGATCGAGGTCGTCGAGCACCGTGAGTTCGGCATCGAACCGATCGGTGCGGTGCCACTGCCCCGGCGCGACCAGGACGTCGCCCCGGCCGAGCTCGTCGTGGCCGATGCCCGACAGGTTGATGGCCACCCGGTTGCCCGGGCCGACCTTGGTGCGGTCGGCGTAGAGGCTCTGCAGGCCGCGGATGCGAACGGTGCGGTCGTGAGGCAGCAGGGTGAGCTCGTCGTCGACCCGGATGCGCCCGCCGCCCAGGGTTCCGGTGACGACCGTGCCCGCCCCCTTGGCCGAGAACGAACGATCGATCCACAGCCTGGGTCGCTTCTCGTCGACCGCCTCGGGGGTGGCGTCGAGCAACACGTCGAGGCCGGCCCGCAGGTCGTCGATACCGACTCCGTCGATGGCGTCGACCTCGACGATCGGGGCGTCCTCGAGGAACGTGCCGGCGACCTGCTCGGCGATGTCGAGCTTGGCCAGTTCGATCAGATCGGTGTCGGCCATGCCCACTTTGGTGAGGGCGACGATGCCTTGGCGCACGCCGAGCAACGAGAGGATTCGGAGGTGTTCCTCGCTCTGGGGCTTCCAGCCTTCGGTGGCCGCGACGACGAACAGGCAGGCATCGACCGCGCCGACTCCGGCCAGCATGTTCTTCAGGAACCGAATGTGGCCGGGCACGTCGATGATCGCCACGCCCCGCCCCGACGGCAGCGAGGTCGAGGCGAACCCGAGATCGATGGTGAGGCCGCGAGCCTTCTCCTCGGCGAAACGGTCCGGGTCGGTGCCGGTCAGGGCCAGCACCAAGGTGGACTTGCCGTGGTCGACGTGGCCTGCGGTGGCGATGACGTGCATGGCTAGTCGCCGAGGGTGCCGAGAGCCTCGGCCAGGTGAGTGTCGTCGGTCGGATCGACGGTGCGCAGATCGATGACCGTCGTGCCTTCTTGTACCCGGGCGATGATCGGCGGGGTGCCGGCCCGGAGCAGGTCGCGATGATTGCCCGGCAGTTCGATACCGGCCGAGGGAATCTCGACGCTGGGCAGCGTGCCGCCACCGGGAACCGACGCGGTGTCGACCACTCTGCCTCGGCCGGCGGAGGCCACGATCGCCTCGGCCCGGGCTCGCAGATCGGCCATCGGCATCGACGCCATCCGCCAGAAGGGAATCGACTCGCCGTCGCGGCGCAGGTAGGCCAGGGCCAGTTCCTGGAGCGCTTCGAGCACCAACCCGCCGGGGCGCAGGGCTCGGGCCAGCGGGTGCCGGGCGCAGGTGGCGACCAGGTCGGCCCGGCCCGCGATGATGCCGGCTTGCGGCCCGCCCAAGAGCTTGTCGCCGGAGAACGTCACCAGGGCGGCGCCGGCCTCCAACGTCTGGCGGGCCGCCGGTTCGTCGGCGAGCCACGCGGGCGGTCCATCGGCGAGCCAGGGACAGGCCGCGTCGAGAAAGCCCGAACCGATGTCGGCTACGAGCGGCACATCGAGCGTCGCCAATTCCGCGGTCGACACGGCCTCGGTGAATCCGACGATCTTGTAGTTCGACTGGTGCACCTGCATCACCAGCGCGACGTCGTTCGCGGCGTCGGCGACCGCTCGTTCGTAGTCGGCCAGCCGGGTGCGGTTGGTCGTGCCGACCTCGAGCAGCCGGGCGCCGCTCTGCTGCATGACCTCAGGCACCCGGAACCCGCCGCCGATCTCGACCAGCTCGCCGCGCGACACCGCGACGGCTCGGTCGCGGGCCAGCGCAGCCAGCACCAACATCACGGCGGCGGCACAGTTGTTGACCACGATGGCTGCCTCGGCGCCGCACGCTCGCGCCAAGAGCGTCGGGGCATGGGCCTGGCGGCTGCCGCGATCGCCGGTGGCCAGATCCAGCTCGAGGTTGCGGTAGCGCCCGGCGTCGGTGGCCGGCCACGGGGCCCGGCCCAGGTTGGTGTGCAGCAGCACGCCGGTGGCGTTGATGACCGGCTGCAGCATCGACCGTGCCAGATCCTGGGCTTCGGCGCGGGCGCGCTCGGGGTCGCCCGATGCAATGGCGGCGCGGGCCGCGTCGACCAGCAACGGGTGCGGCAAACCGGTGTCGCGCAGCGACCGAGCCAGGGCGTCGACCGATGGCGGCCGGTCGGCCGGAGGCGGCGAATCGGGGCGGGACGACATCCTGAGAGGGTACCGGTGCCGTTACGCTGCGAACCATGTTCGGGATCCTGGCGCTGCTGTTCATCATCGTGCCGATCATCGAGATCTACGTGCTGGTGCAGGTGGCCGATGGTCTGGGCTGGCTGAACAGCTTGGGCCTGATCGTCGTGCTGAGCGTCCTGGGGGCCTGGCTGGTCAAGCAGCAAGGGTTCGGGATCCTGCGCCGGATGAACGAACAGATCGCCGATCACAAGATGCCATCCAACGAGCTCGTCGATGGCGGTCTGGTGTTGTTCGCCGGCGCCCTGATGTTGACCCCCGGGTTCGTCACCGATGCGGTCGGCTTCTTCCTGTTGTTGCCACCGACCCGGGCGTTGGTCCGGCCACCGTTGGTGCGCCGCCTCAAGTCCCGCGTGGTGGCGAGCCCCGCCGGCCAGAGCCCGATCGGTCAGTGGTGGTTCACGCGGGGCGGGGGAGCAGGTCCAGGTGGTTCAGGGCCGCACGGTTCGGGACCCGTGTACGACGTGCCCTCGTCGCCCACCGACCCTACCGACGGCCCGGTCGACGGCC
>JABDJW010000061.1 GCA_013002375.1 Acidimicrobiales bacterium
GGCGTGGACCACGCCGGCACGGCGCGCTCAGCCGAGGAAGCCGAGCAGGTCACCCTGCTCGAGGCGGCGCCTGGTGTTCTGGTGGCCCACCTGTCCTACACCTACGGCTTCAATGGCACCGATGTACCGGCCGACAAGCCGTGGCTGGCCAACAAGATCGACACCGAACGGATCCTCGAGGACGCGACCGGTGCCCGAACCGCAGGCGCCGACTTCGTGGTGGTCTCGCTGCATTGGGGCCTCGAATACCAGTACGAACTCACCGAACAACAGCGCGAAGTTGCCCCCGCGGTCTTGGCGTCGCCCGATGTCGATCTGGTCATCGGCCACCACGCCCACGTGATCCAGCCGGTCGAACGGATCGGCGATGAATTCGTCGCCTACGGGCTCGGCAACTTCATCTCGAATCAGTCTCCCGAAACATGCGGCTGCCCGATCGGTGTCGAGGACGGCGTGTTGCTCGAATTCGAGGTCGTGGCCGACGACGAGGGCCGGTTCACGGTCGAGACCGTTCGGGCCCACCCGACGTGGGTCGACCGCACCGGCGGCCATGTCGTCATTCCCACCGACGCCGGCGGCGTCGACCATGATGCCGATCCGGACACGCTCACGGCATCGAGCCGGCGCACGCGAACTGCGCTCGGCGCGCAGGTCGAGTAGAGGGCGGTCGGTTCGATGGGTCTCCTGCTCCGAATCGTCGTCTGGGTGCTCCTGGCCGGCGTGTTCCTGCTCGCCTTCGCCTCGCTGGTCTTCGTCACCTCGGCGACGGCGGCTCGCCTCGCCCAACGACTGCGGGCCGACCGCCCTGATCCCACCGACCCCGGAGCCCGGTTCGACAACGACGAGCCGATCGCCTAGTCCCGGCCGAACAAACTTCGGGCGCCCGGTGTGCGTTTGGGGTGCGTCGGTGGCATCCTTGGAACCGGCGGCTGACCTCCGCCAACGCCATTCCCAGGAGCCCAATGTTCAACGTCGGTGATCGAGTCGTGTACCCCCACCATGGGGCCGCGGTCGTCGAGAAGAAAGAAAAGAAGAAGGCATTCGGCGAAGAAGCCGAGTACCTCGTGCTGCGCATGGCGCACGGCGACATGACCTTGTCCGTGCCCAGCGCCAACGCCGAAGAGGTCGGCATGCGTTGGCCGATCAGCACCGAAGACGTCGAAGACCTGTTCGAGGTCCTGGGCAAGCGCGACGTGCGCGAGCCGGCCAACTGGAGCCGCCGCTTCAAGAATCACCAAGAAAAGCTGAAGTCCGGCGACGTGTACCAGGTGGCCGAAGTGGTCCGAAACCTGGCGCTGCGCGACAAGGACAAGGGCTTGTCGGCGGGCGAGAAGTCGCTCTACAACAAGGCGCTGAACGTCTTGGTGTCCGAGCTGGCCTTCGCCCTCGATGTCGCAGAAGAAGCCGCCCTGGCCAAGGTCGAAGGCGCCCTCGACTAGCGGGCCGAGTCGTCGCACAAATCGGCCAACTACCCCGCACCGAGCGCCTAGGGTCGCGCCTATGACCGCGCCTCGATCGCCGATCGACTCTTCGATCGACCTGATCGTGACCGACCTCGACGGCACGCTGTGGGATCACAACACCGATGTGCATCCGCAGAACCGCGCTGCGCTCGACACCGTCGTGGCTGCGGGCATTCCGGTGGTTGCGGCCACCGGCCGACGCAAGGTGTCGGCCCTGCGCGGCTTCGCCCACGCCGACCTCGATCTGCCGGCCATCGTCATCAACGGCGCCTACGGGTTCGTGCCGGGCCCGACGGCCGCACACGAGACCGAGTTCCACCGCCACCCCTTCGAGGTCGAACTGGCGCTCGTCGTGCTGGAGATCTACGCCGATCACGGCCACGTGCCGCTGGCTCACAACATCGACGGCTCGACCCACGTCAGCGAGCGCGCCACCACCGGCCCTCGGCATCGCTCGACGTTCAGTGCGGCCGACGCGGTCCGAGCCGAGCCTCACGACGCGGCCCGAGACGGCACCGTGCTCGGCTTCAGCGTGATCGGCGTAGCCGAGAGCGAGGGCCTACCCGAGCTCGGCGCGGCCCTCCTCGACGCCGGCGTGAACGTCGATCGCTATCGCGACCCGCTGTACGGCGGCTGGTCGGTGATGGTGCAGGCCCCCGGTGTCTCCAAGTGGCTCGGGGTCCAGCGGTACTGCGAGTTCGTCGGCCTCGTCGAACCAACGGTGCTGGCCATCGGCGACGGTGGCAACGACGTCGAACTCCTCGAGGGCGCCGACGTTTCGCTCGGCATCGAGGGGGGCGACGACCAAGCGCTCGAGGTCGCCGATCACGTCATCCCACCACCCACGCAGGGCGGTTGGGCTGCCGTTCTGGACTACTTGTAGGTGCATCGGGCCGGCGATAGGGCGCGGGGTGGCGCTCGCCCGCCCAAGGGGTCAAGCTAGAGCTGTGACCGACACCACATCCGAGTCAAGCCGGCCGCCGAGCACCGAGCGGCGCATCGTCGTCGGGGTCGAGGGCTCCGGCGGTGCCCGAGCGGCCCTGCGCTTCGCCATCCAAGAGGCCAAGTACCGCGATGCCTACATCGACGTGGTCACCGCCTACCTGTCGACCTACGTGCCGGTCGCGGCCGAGATCGGCTTCACGCCGCTCGATCCCATCGACCTCGTCGGCGAGGTCGAGAAGATGCAGCAGGAAGTCGTGCAGTCGGTCATCGACGACGACTCGGTCGAAATCCGGACGCGCCTACTGAAGGGTCGCGCCGCGGAGACCCTCATCGAGGCATCGGAGGGGGCCGAGATGCTGGTGGTCGGCAATCGAGGCCGCGGCGGATTCCGGGGCCTGCTCCTCGGCTCGGTCAGTCACCAGATTGCGCAGCACGCCAGTTGCCCGGTGGTGATTGTACGAGCGGAGCTGCTCCCCCATGAGCAGGACGGGTGACGATCGCCCGAGGCACGGCCGCGCCGATCCGGTCGGCGATCAGCTCGAGTTGCCCGATGGCGACCCGAACCCCCGGTGAGTACAACACATCGGGTTCGCCTTCCGGGCTCGGCAGCCCCGCGGCCTCGATGAGGTTCTGCTCGAGCGAGACCAGGTGGGCCCGGTGGAGCGGCCACCGCTGGTGGTGCACGGGCCCGTAGTACAACCGCCCCGACCGCATCGTCGCCATGCCCCAGCGGGCGCTCAGGAAGTGCTCGAGTTCGGTCACCTCGGTGGGTGGAATCGGGTCGCCGACTTCGACCTCGGCCGCGAGCCGCCCCGAGGGCCGGCGCGGCCACCACCGATCGAACCGGTAGCTGACCCCGTTGTGGTCGCCGTAACGCACCGCCGATCGGCCCCAGCAGTACGGGAGGCCGTACCGGGTGCGTGCCATCATCGTCGGGAAGAGGCGGTTGATGTCGAGTGAGTAGAACCAGATCGCCCGGCGCCCCCCGGGATCGACCACGTAGGTTCGCACGTTGGCCTCCGGGAACGAGCCGAAGTACGGGATGGCCGGCGTCCAGCGGAACGCGATGCGCTGCAGGTGAAACGGAATCAGTCCGACCCAGGCGCTGCCGTCGTAGGTATCGACCCGCAGGCCTTCGGGCAGCGTCGGCG
>JABDJW010000088.1 GCA_013002375.1 Acidimicrobiales bacterium
CGGCCGACTCGGAGGATTCGGGCGGCGGCGGGCACCCCAGCCGGTTGGCCAGCCAGCTCACGACCTCGCGCTGGGCCACCGGGGCTTCGTCGACCCCGATGAGCACGGCCGGCGGGTCGTCGATCGTGGCCACCGCAGCCAGCAGGCCCGCGGCATCGTCGGCGTGGATTCGGTTCGTGAAGTAGTCGCTCAGCTCGGCGGTGCCGGCTCGGACCGTGTCGATCAGCCGGGTTCGTCCCGGGCCATAGATGCCGGCCAACCGCACGATGGTGGTGGCATCCGGGCCGATGGCGCGAGCCTGTTCCTCGGCTTCGACGAGCACCTCGGCGGTAGGCGTCGCGGGCCGCACCGGGCTCGACTCGTCCACGCGGCGACCGTCGTCGTAGCCGTACACCGCAGTGCTGGTCACGACGATCAGCCGCTGGAGGGACGGGCCGATCGCGGCCACCAGGTTGGCGACCCCGTCGAGGTAGACCGACCGATAGGCCTCGACCGATCGCTCGGCAGGTGCCACCGCGACCACCGCAGTTGTCACCGCACCGGCCAAGGCGGTGAGGGTGTCCGGCCGGGTCAGATCGGCGGCCATCGCCTCGATGCGAGGATCCGGGTCGACGGTGGCCGAGCGGCGCAACGTGATGACCTGGCTGCCCGCGGCGGCCGCCCGCACCGCGACCCGCCGGCCGACATCGCCCGCGCCGGCGATAAGCAGGCTAGAGGGCGCCACAAGCACGCAGTGCCCGAGCCACGGCCGCGAAGTTCGAATCCTCTTCGGCGATCAGCGACTCCACGTAGACCTGCCGTACCCAGTCGGCGCCGACCGACTCGATGGCGCACGCCAGGGCTTCCTCGCCGCTGTCGGCCTCGACCTCGGCGGCGAGCCGCTCGGCCGTCCGGGTACACGCCAGCAGCGCATCGGCGACGACTTCGGCATCGGCCCGGTCGAACGACAAAACGTCGGCGCCGTACAGATCCGGGTTGTCGACGGTGATGCCGTATTGGCCGAGCGCGGCCGCACCGAGTTCGCTCACCACGCGGTCGCCGTAGCACTCGGCTTCCTCGGCCGTGACCGGATCGTCGTCGAGGGGCTGCACGGTGGCCAGGAAATCGGCGGCGATCGCTTCGGCCAGGGTGGCATCGGTCTGCGGATCGGCCGGCGGTGGAGGCGGCGGAGCGGGGTCGACGAACTGCTCGCCACAGAGGCCGACCTGCTCGATGACGCGATCCAGAGCCGAGGGCCGGCCGCGGAGGTCGAGGGCCAGGGCGTCGGCCAGATAACGCTCGCCCAGGGCCGCCTTCACGCACTGCTCGACCGCGAAGGCATCGCCGTACTCGGCGTAGAGCGCCTCGGCCAACGTCGGAACCAAACGGGTGCACGTCTCGATCGCGATCACGTAGGCGTTGGCGACCTCACCGGGCAACTCCACGCCGTCGGTTTCGTCGGCGTCGAGGGCGTCAACGGTGTAGCCGGCGTCGATGATCGCTTGCTCGCCCCCATCGGTGACGAACCGATCGGCGACACACTCGGCCTCCTGATCGGTGTACTGATACGCATCGTCGGGCGAATTCGATCGCATGATGTTGCGGATCAGAGCCGAACGAAGGCCGTCGGAGGGGCCCGCCACCGCGGGATCCCCGGTGGTCGATGATTCCGGATCGGCCGGCGGCGTGCCGGCCACCGAGGCCCGCGGAATGGTCGACGATGTCTCGCTGCTCGAGGCCTCCGGGCCCGATGCCGCCCCGCCGTCGGAGCCGTCCGTGGCCTCCTGTGGATTCGAACCGCCACAGGCCCCCAGCACGACCGCAGCGATCAGCACGCCGACCGCCAAAACCGTCCACCGCCTCCGCCGCGGCGCCGAGGCGCGCGCGAACAGAGGCGGGAATATCCGGGGAGACATGCTGGCCAGGCTAGCGATGCGCCGGGCTCAGGCGGTGTCGGGTCCGGTTCCGGACCACGCCGGCCATCGCCCCGCCAAGGCGGTGAGGCGATCGCATCCCGACTGATACTCGTACGACCACGCCGGTCCGTGCGCGGTGTCGAGCACGATCCGCTGGTACAACCCGTGATCGACCGCTTCGGCCTCGTCGAGGGCGGCGAGCGCCTCGTCGAGTAGTGCCGGCCGCAGTCCGAACCACAACCCTTCGATCGTCGCGCCGGCGAGGTCCCGCTCGGAGTCGCCGAATACCGCGGCCGGATAGCCGTGCCCGGTGTCGAACAACTGGCCGTCGACCTGGGCGTGGTGCCACTCGTCGGTGACGAACCGGGCGAGGATCGGCCAGCGCTCCAGACCGGGCAACAGGGTGCCGTACACGAAGATGGCCGAAATCACCGCCCCGACCGTAGCGGCGGCCCACAACCGATCCGCACCAACCGACGCTCGACGCAATAGGGTCGCAGCGTGGGTGGTCCCCGGCCCCGCAGGGCTGGTCGGCACGGCTAGGCTTGGCGAACGTGTGTTCGTCGCCGTCGTGGTGAGCAACCACACGAATTGGATCTTGACCCTTCGGAGATCACATCCCTGATGAGTAAGCAAAAAGCCCTCGATTTCGGCGATTTCGCCCGCGAGATCGTCGACGTGCCGGTGGCCGACGAGATGAGCGAGTCGTTCCTCGCCTACAGCCTCTCGGTCATCACGTCGCGTGCCATCCCCGATGTCCGCGACGGGCTCAAGCCCGTGCAGCGCCGCATCCTCTACTCGATGCTGCAGATGGGCATCCGCCCCGACACGCCGCACCGCAAGTCGGCGCGCGTCGTCGGCGACACGATGGGCCGCTATCACCCGCACGGTGATTCTGCGATCTACGAGACCCTCGTGCGGATGGGCCAGGACTTCAGCCGGATGGTCACCCTGGTCGACCCGCAGGGCAACTTCGGCGGCCTCGACGATCCCCCCGCGGCGGCCCGGTACACCGAGTGCCGCCTCACCGATGCCGCCATGGACATGGTCCGCGAGATCGACGAGGACACCGTCGAGTTCCGGCCGACCTACGACGGTGAGGGCGAGGAACCGGTCTACCTCCCGGCCCTCGTACCCAACCTGCTGGTCAACGGCACCACCGGCATCGCGGTCGGCATGGCCACCTCGATGCCCAGCCACAACCTGGCCGAAATCGCCGAGGCCATCGAGCTGGTCATGAAGAAGCGCCGGCCCAAGCCGACCACCGCCGAGCTGATGGCCGCGGTACCCGGGCCCGACTTCCCGAGTGGCGGCACGATCATCGGCGACGACCTGGCCGAGATCACCGAGACCGGCAAGGGCACGTTCCGCATCCGCGCCCGCGCCGAGATCGAACAGATCACCCGCAGCCGCCAGGGCATCATCGTCACCGAACTCCCCTACCAGGTCGGCCCCGAACGGGTCATCGGCAAGGTCAAGGAACTCATCCGCGACAACAGGATCGAAGGCATCGCCGAAGTCGCGAACCTGTCCGATCACATCAACGGGCTGCGGATCGAAATCCAGTGCAAGCCCGGCATCAACCCCCAAGCTGTGCTGGGCGAGCTGTATCGCCTCACCCCGCTCGAGGAGACCTTCAGCGTCAACAACGTCGTGCTGGTCGACGGCGTGCCGACCACGCTCGGCCTCTATGACCTGTGCCGTCACTACATCGATCACCGCCTCGACGTCATCGTTCGGCGCACCCGATTCCGGCTGGCGCGGGCCGAGGCCCGGCTGCACATCGTCGCCGGCCTGCTGATCGCGCTCGACAACATCGACGACGTCGTCACCATCATCCGCCGATCGAAGGACACCCCCCAGGCCAAGGAACGGCTGATGGAGTTCCTCGAACTCAGCGAGATCCAAGCCACCCACATCCTCGACATGCCGCTGCGGCGCCTGACCGCGCTCGAACGGCAGAAGCTGATCGACGAACGCGACGAGCTGGAGGCCCGCATCGCCGACCTCAACGCCATTCTCGGGTCGGAGAAGCGCCGCCGCACGATCGTGCTGACCGAGTTGGCCGAAATCGTCGATGCCTACGGCCGCGAACGGCGCACCGAGATCGTCCACAGTGATGACCTCCCGACCTTCGACGTCATCGATCTGGTCGACGACTCGGTCGATGACGAACCCTGCATCGTGAGTCTGTCCACCTCCGGCAACGCCGGGCGGGTTCCGGCCGAGGGAGCCAAACGGGCCAAGAACGGCCGCCACGACGTGCTGGTGTCCACCGCGATGACAACGACGCGAGCACCGGTCATGGCCATCACCAGCGAAGGCCGGGCTCTGACCGTGACCGCCTACGAGCTCGGCGACGGTGAAGGCCGGGCCCGCGGTTCCGGCGCAGCCCAGGCCTTCGGCACCAACCGGGGCGAGGCCATCCACCTGCTGTTCGTGCCGGGCGACGAACACCTGGTGCTCGTGACCGCCCAGGGCATTGCCAAACGCCTCACGGCAACCGAAGTAGCCGAAACCAAGAGCGGCAAGACCCTCATCAAACTCAAGCCGGGCGATTCCGTCGCGGCGGCCTTCACCGCCCCCGAAGGTATCGACATCGCCATCGTGGCCTCCGACGCCCAGGTGCTGCGCACCGGCATCGACGCCATCTCGATACAGGGCCGAGGCGCCGGCGGCGTGGCCGGCATGAAACTCAAGGGCGACGCCACCGTCGTCGGTGCCGGACCGATCTTCGGCGACGACGTCGTGATCATCGCGGCGACCGACGGCACGGCCAAGGCCACCCCGGTCTCCGAACTCGATGCCAAGGGTCGCGGTGGCGGCGGCGTGCGCCTGACCAAACTGACTGGTGCCACCGTCGCGCTCGCCCATGTCGGTAATCTCGCCGGGTTGCTGGCGGTCGTCGCGACCGACGACGACGACACGAAGCCCGACCCGAACCCGGTACCCGTACCCCTCGAACCGACCAAACGAGATCTCACCCCCTCCCGACCCGAGCGGCCCATCCTGGCGCTGGGCCCGGCCCGGTGGTGACCGATGACTGTGACTGACCAGACTTCCACCAACAAGACCGCCAAGAAGCCAAGCTCCGGGAAAGCCGCACCGCGCCGGCGGGCGGCCAAGAAGAACGGCAACGGCTACGACGCCGACGCCATCCAGACCCTCGAAGGCCTCGAAGCCGTCCGCAAGCGCCCCGGCATGTACATCGGCGGCACCGGCTCGGCCGGCCTGATGCATCTGGTCTGGGAGCTCATCGACAACGCGGTCGACGAAGCCTCGGCCGGTTTCGCGAACAAGGTCGAAGTCACGTTCCACCGCGACCACTCGATCGAGGTCGCGGACAACGGCCGCGGCATCCCGATCGACAAGCACACCAAGCGGAAGGTGTCGGCCCTCGAGGTCGTGTTCACCGAACTCCACGCCGGCGGCAAGTTCGGCGGCGGCGCCTACGGTGCCTCGGGCGGTCTGCACGGGGTCGGTGCGTCGGTGGTCAATGCGCTGTCGAACAAGCTCATCGCCGAGGTCGATCGCGAGGGGGCCACCCATCGCTTGTGCTTCAACGAACGGGTGGCCGGCCAGTTCAATGGCTCGAAGTTCAAGGCCACCCATCAGCTCGAGATGGTCAAGAAGATCTCCAAGACCAAGACCGGCAGCCGCATCCGCTTCTGGCCCGACGACGAGGTCTTCGATCCCGACGCCAGCATCGAGTGGGACGACGTTCGCGCCCGGGCGCTGCGGGCCTGCTTCCTGGTGCCGGGCCTCAAGATCAAGCTGATCGACAAGCGCCCCGGGTGCAAGAACAAGCCGGAGGAATTCGTCTCGCGGGGCGGCATCGCCGACCTGGTCGACCATCTCACGCCCGGCGAAGAACTCACGTCGATCATCCAGATCAGCGGCATCGAGACCTTCGAGGAGAAAGTGCCGGTCGACGGCAAGATGACGATGGTCGAGCGCGAATGCACGGTCGACGTCGCGCTCCGCTGGGCCGATGGCTACGACACCATCGTGCAGTCGTTCGTCAACACCATCCCGACGAGCGAGGGCGGCACCCACCTGGTCGGCTTCGAGAAGGCGCTGACCCGCGCCGTCAACGACGTGCTGCTCAAGGACACCCGCAAGCTGGCCAAGCTGGCCAAACAGGACAAACACAAGGCCGGCAAGGACGACGTGCAGGAGGGCCTGGTCGCGGCGGTCAAAGTCACCTTCCCCGAGCCCCAATTCCGGGGCCAGACCAAACAAGAGCTCGGCACACCGGCCGTCCAGTCGATCGTCTACTCGATCGTCAAGGACTCGCTCGTGGCGTGGTTCAACGGCGAGGGCAAGAAGACCCACGTCAATCGGGTCCGCGACAAGATCACCAACGCGGTCATCAATCGGGTCACGACCCGCCAGCAGCTCGACAACAAACGCAAGGCCGCGGCCATGGGCAGCACCGGCATGCCCGACAAGCTGGCCGACTGCCGCCGCCACGGCCCCGAAGCCGAGCTCATCATCGTCGAGGGCGATTCCGCCGCGGGTCCGGCCAAGGCCGGCCGCAACGCCGAAACCATGGCGATCCTGCCCCTGCGGGGCAAGGTCGTGAACGCAGGGAAAGCCACCACCAAGCAGGTGCTCGACAACACCGAGGCCCAAGCACTCTTCACCGCGGTGGGTGCCGGCTCCGGAGAGGCCTTCAACGTCGACGACGCCCGCTACGGTCGCATCGTCATCTTGTGCGACGCCGACGTCGACGGCAGCCACATTCGCTGCCTGCTCCTGACCCTCATCCACAAGTACATGACCCCGATGCTCGAACTGGGCATGGTCTACGCGGCCCAGCCGCCGCTGTTCACCACCAAGGTCTCGGGCCAGATCCACCGGGCGTTCAGCGACGAGGAACGCGATGCGATCACCGACGAGCTCTGCAAGGGCAACCGTCGGCCCGAGAGCATCAAGTGGCAACGCTTCAAGGGCCTGGGCGAGATGAACGTCGACGAGTTGGCCGAGTGTGCCCTCAACCCCGAAAGCCGCATTCTGCGGCGCCTGACGATGGACGATGGCAAACAGGCCAAGGAGGCCGCCACGATGTTCGACACCTTGATGGGCTCCGATGTTGCCAAACGGCGGGACTACCTCGTCAAGAACAGCGCCTTGATGGACCCTGACGCGCTCGACATCTGAGGGTGAGCAGACCGGCGACGACGGCGACTGAGATTCCACCGGAATCACACCGGTGAAATCACACAGCTGTTGTTTGTCACAGGGTTCGTGTAGAACAGAGGGGTGGACGACACCGCTTCCGACCTCGACTTCGGCGAAGACCCGCTCGCCGACGCCCCGCCCGCCGACATCGACATCGATCTCCGGGTCGATTCCGGGGTTCGACATCTCTCACCGTCGAGCGCCGGCATGTACGAGCAGTGCGCCCGCAAGTGGAAGCACCGCTACCTCGATCGCCTCCCCGATCCCCCCGGCGAAGCGGCACTGGTCGGCACGTTCGCCCACCGGGTGCTCGAACTCCTGCTCCAAGACGCTCCGGACCGTCGCACCCTCGACCGGGCCAAGGAGTTGGCCCGCGAGGCCTGGCCCGAAACCGAGACCGACCCCGACTATCAAGTGCTCGAGCTCAGCGACACCGATGCCCGTCGCTTCCGCTGGAAGGGCTGGTCGGCGATCGAGGGGCTCTGGCGCCTCGAAAACCCAGCGGTGGTCGACGTCGCCGCGACCGAACAAAAGGTCGACGTCGAACTCAACGGCGTGCCGTTTCGAGGCATCGTCGACCGCGTCGACAACGAGCCCGATGGCGTCGTGATCACCGACTACAAGTCAGGCCGAGCCCCCCGGCCCCGCTATCAGAAGGGCCGCCTCACCCAGGTGCTGCTGTACGCCGGCGCGGTCGGCGAACTCAACGGCGCGCCCCCAACCCGAGCCCGGCTGTTGTACCTCGGCCAACGGGTCATCGAAACCGCGGTGACACCGGACAACCTCGGCGAGGCGCTCGAGGGCCTCAAGACCACCTGGACCAACATCGAATCCGACTGCGCCAGCCAGACCTTCGCGCCCACCACCGGGCCGTTGTGCGCATGGTGCCCATTCGTGGCGCAGTGCCCCGAAGGTATGGCCGAGGTCAGCAATCGCTACAACGCGGGCCAGGTGCGGCTCGACGCGCCGGCCGTGGCCCATCTGGCCGACGCCAGCTGACGCCGACGAACGGGCCGGATCAGCGGCGGCCCCGCCAACGACGCAATCCGAGGTAGGCCACGATGACGCTCAAGGCGCCACAGGCGGCGCTGAACGCGATCAGCCGGGCCGAGGGGTCGGGCGCACCGGGCCCGGGGGTGACCGACGGCGCGACCGACGATCCGGTGAGGCGGGGCTGCGGATGCAGGGATGGATCCCGCACCTCGCGCAAGGGCGTCCCGGTCGAGGACGCGCTCGCCGCGGGGGCCGCTGCTTCGGGGCCGGCATCGCCGAGCAGGCCGTCGACCGGTGACTCGGCCGACGCGGCCGGCGGACGCGGGCGCCGCTTGTTCTTCTGGGGGTCATACGCCATGGGCACCTGCCTGGAATGGTGTCGCAGCCGGTGATTCTGCCGCCGGAGTTTCCTCTGGAAAGAGTACCGAAAACAGCTCGTCAAACTCCGCGGCCGCTTCCGGCGCGCCTGGTCGGGCGCCCAGCGCATGGATCGGCAACGATTGGGCGGCGGCCTCGGGCAACGCGGCCCGAAGGTGGATCGGGGCAAAGCACTGCTCGGGATACTCGTCGACCAGTTGTTCGTGCCAGTACCGGGCGTCGCGGGTACGACCGAGCCGGTTGACCGCGATGCCGGCCAGTTCCAGTGGCGTCGGGCGGCGGGTGGCGACGCGGCCCACCGTGCGCACGATCTGACCAACGCCATCCGATGCCCACGCGCCGGGCTCGGTCACGACCAGGGCGCGATCGGCCGCGAACAGCCCGTTGACGGTCAGCAGGCCGAGCGACGGCGGGCAATCGATCAGCACGACGTCGTGGTCGAGGCCCTGCATGGTGACCGCGAGGCGATCCTGGGCACCGATGGGATCATTCGCGAGCTGAGGCTCCCGCACCGCCAGCGCCGGGCTGCTCGGCGCCACCAACGGCACCGCGGTGGGCACGACCTCGTCGAACCCGTCGCGGTGGACGGTACGCGACGACTGCCAGGTCGCGGGCACGAGCACCTCGGTCAAGGCGCCGGGCCGATCGGCGGCCAACGCGGTTTCAACGTTGGGTTGGATGTCCCACAGCCCCAGGCCACTGGTGGCATTGCCCTGAGGATCGAGGTCGATGACCACACACCGCCGCCCGGCGGCCCAGGCGGCCGCGGCGAGTCCGAGCACGACCGTCGTCTTCCCGACGCCGCCCTTTTGATTCACGATGGCCAGTGACTTCATCGCCGCCAACCTAGGCCAACCAACGGCGCGATGACACCACGATGTGCCATCGGTCGCCCGCCTGGTTTGTCGACACTTCTTGCCATACGCTGTGCCCTCTCGTGGCCACGCATTCAAGACGTGGGTTGGGGCGAGGCCTGGATGCGATCTTCACGGCGGGAAGTCGATCGGGTGGGACTACCAGCTCAGCAAAAGAAAATCTGAAGAACTCCGGCGACCCATCGCCGCTGGAACGCCTGCGCGCGCCCCTCGTCGAGGCCGGCCTGGCCATGGTGGCCGAGCATCGGCACCTCACCCACCTGGCCTACATCCATCGTCCCGCGTCCCGCGATAGCCCGCACATCACCTGGCACACCACCGGCCCCGAGCCCTCCCCCGCCCAGCAGGCGTTGCTCGAACGGCTCGAGCCGCACTCGCCGATGCCGCAGACGATCGCCTGCGACGGTGTCGACTTCCACCTGGCGGCCATCGACGGGGCGACCGCGGGGATCTTCTGCTTCGGCCACGCCGAACGCGAGCTGACCCCCGAAGAGATCGCCGACACGGCCGGCCTCGCGACGACCTACTTCACGGTGATCGACCAGTTCGAAGCCGGACCGTTCGGCGGACCGCTGCCGGTCGTGACCGCCGAGGCCCACGACGGCGGAGCCCACATCACCGTCACGCGCCCTGGTTCCGATCACGTCGGTCACGCCTGGGCGACCGATCCCGCTCGCGCCGCGGTCGAAGCCACCCTGCAGGCGTTCAACGCCACCGTCCGCCGCTTCGACGTCGAGTCGGTGCACCTGCCCGAGGGCCGAGCGGTGCTCGCCCTGCTGACCTTCGACGACGAACGCATCGTCCCCGGCATCACGCTGGCCACCGGGCGGGTCGCCGAGGTCGCTGTCGCGGCAACCCTGCGAGCGCTGCATCACGCCGGTTTGGTCGACTGCAGCTGAGCGGAAACCGTCCGTTGGGTTGCGGTCGGCCGCCCCGGTTAGCATCGATGGGCACCGCACTGCACTGGAGAAGCCGATGGATCTGCAAACGCTGGCCGACCGACTCGCGATCGAGGACTTCCTCACGACCTACGCCAAGGCGGTCGACGGCAAGGACTGGGACCTGTGGCGCTCATTGTTCACCGAGGACGCCAAGATCGACTACATCTCGGCCGGCGGGATCGCCGGAGGCCGAGACGAGGTCGCCACCTGGCTCGAGGAGAACCTGGCCATGTTCTCGATGACCCAACACCTGATCAGCAACATCGATGCGCAGATCGACGGCGATTCGGCCACGGTCCGAGCCATGTTCTACAACCCGATGAAGTTTGCCGGTGATGGGCCGCAGTTCTTCTGCGGCGGCTTCTACAACCACGACCTCATCCGCACCGACGACGGCTGGAAGAGCACCAATCTGCTCGAGGAATCACAGTGGACCGAAGGGTTTCCCGGCGCGTGAGTCGTGACCGCAACATGTTCGCCGAGTGGGAACGCATCTACTCGGGCGGCGAGGGGACCCCGCTGATACCGGCCGCGACCGTGGCGATCTTGCGCGACGGGCCCGATGGGCTCGAGACGCTGATGCTGCGCCGGAATTCAAAGCTGGAGTTCGTCGGCGGCATGTGGGTATTCCCCGGCGGCCGCATCGACCCGGAGGACTTCGGCACGGACCCCGACGACCTCCTGGCCGCGGCCCGCACTGCGGCGGTGCGCGAGGCCCATGAAGAAGCGGCCCAAACGGTCGATCCCGGCGGCCTGGTCTGGTTCAGCCACTGGACCCCGCCGGCGATCACGCCAAAGCGGTTCAGCACCTGGTTCTTCGCCACCGCAGATCAAGAGGACGACGTCCAGATCGATGGCGGCGAGATCCACGAATCCGACTGGATGCGTCCGGCCGACGCCATGGCCCGCCGAGACGCGCTCGAGATCGAGCTTGCGCCACCGACGTGGGTCACGCTGCACGAGTTCGCGAAATACGACACGGTCGCGAACGCCCTGGCCGCGTTGGCCGAAGCCAACGTGCCCTTCTTCGAAACCCGTATCGCCAAGAGCGCCGACGGCCCGATGGCCTTGTGGGCCGGCGATGCCGGCTACGAATCAGGCGACCCCGACGCGACCGGTCCCCGCCACCGGCTGGTGATGGCGCGCGACGGCTACCGCTACGACGACTCCGGGCGGCCGTGACCGAACTCGACGCCGAGGTCAACCCGCCGGCGCCAATCGGGCTCGTCGCGGCCGAGGTCGAGACCCGCATCGCCGACGGGCGGATCAACGATGTCCCCACCGCACCGGTCCGATCGCTTCGCGACATCATCCGAGCCAACGTCTTCACCCCGGTCAACGCCATCATCTCGGCGTTGTTCGTGCTCATCCTGGTCGCCGGCTTCCCCGCCGATGCGCTCTTCGCCGGGGTGGTGATCTCGAACAGCGTCATCGGTGTCGTCCAGGAACTCCGCGCCCGCCACACCCTCAACAAACTCGAGGTCCTCAACGCGCCGCGAGCCCACGCGCTGCGCGACGGCGAGCAGGTCGAGCTGCAGGTCAACGAGGTCGTCGCCGACGACGTGCTCGCCTTGCGGGCCGGCGATCAGATCGTGGTCGACGGCGAAGTCATCTACGGCACGTCGCTCGAACTCGACGAATCCCTTCTCACCGGCGAAGCCGATCCGGTCGAGAAGACCCTCGGCGACGAAGTGCTCTCGGGCAGCTTCGTGGTGTCGGGTTCCGGTTTCTACCGGGCGACGCGTATCGGCTCCGAGGCCTATGCCACCAAACTGGCCGAGGAGGCACGCGTCTTCAAGCTGGCCGACAGCGAGCTGCGGTCGGGGGTCAACACCATCCTGCGGTGGCTCACCTGGATAATCCCGCCCGCGTCGTTGGCGCTCTTCATTCGCCTGTTGAACACCGAGGACGAATGGCAGGAGGCCCTGCGCGGCACGGTGGCTGCGGCGGTTGCGATGGTCCCCGATGGGCTGGTCCTGTTGACCAGCCTGGCGTTCATCGTCGGGGTGATCGCGCTGGCTCGGCGCAAGGCGCTGGCCAAAGAGCTCGCGTCGGTCGAACTGCTCGCTCGGGTCGACACGCTCTGCCTCGACAAGACCGGCACGATCACCACCGGCGACATCAGCTTCGGCGAGGTCGCACCCCTCGGGCCCGCGACCCTCGAACACATCGGCGCCGCCCTGGGCGCGTTGGGCGCATCGGACCCGAACCCGAACGCCACGCTGGCCGCGATCACCACGAACTTCGAAGCGCCGTCCGGCTGGACCGCCGATGCCGTCACCCCCTTTTCGTCGGCCCGCAAATGGTCCGGCGCCCACTTCACCGAACACGGGTCGTTCTACCTCGGCGCACCGGAGATCCTGCTCGGCGACGACGACGCGCCCGAAGCCCGCGAACTGATGAGCCGGTTCACCGAAGGCGGCAGCCGAGTCCTGCTGCTGGCGCAGTCCGATCACCCCTACGCCGGCGAACAACTCGCCGCCGAGCGCGTGCCGGTCGCCCTCGTACTGCTCGAAGACACCGTCCGCCACGATGCGCCGGAAATACTGAAGTTCTTCCGAGACCAGGGCGTGACGTTGAAGGTCATCTCGGGCGACAACCCGCAGACCGTCGCCGCGGTGGCCCGGCGCGCGGGCGTCCCCGGCGCCGAGGCCGGCACCGATGCCCGCAGCCTGCCCGAAGATCGCGAGGAACTGGCCGACGTGCTCGACAACCACGCCATCTTCGGCCGGGTCACGCCACACCAGAAGCGGGCCATGGTCGGCGCGCTGCAGTCCCGGGGTCACGTGGTCGCCATGACCGGCGATGGCGTCAACGATGTGTTGGCCCTCAAGGATGCCGACATGGGCATCGCAATGGGCTCGGGATCCTCGTCGACCCGAGCCGTCGCTCAACTCGTTCTGCTGGACAACAAATTCGCCACCCTGCCGCGGGTCCTGGCCGAGGGTCGGCGGGTCATCAACAACATCGAGCGGGTCGCCAACCTCTTCATCACCAAGGCCACCTACGCAGTACTGCTCACCGCACTGGTCGGCCTGTTCGGCGTGCCCTTCCCCTTCCTGCCCCGCCAGCTCACCCTGATCGGCACGTTCAGCATCGGGATTCCCGGGTTCTTCCTGGCTCTGTCACCCACGAGCGACCTGGTGCGGCCCGGCTTCCTGCGCCGGACATTGCTGTTCTCGTTGCCGGCCGGCACGGTCGCGGGCGTCGCGGCCTTCGCCGGGTACGAGTTCTTGCGCCGATCCGACGACGTCACCCTGGCCGAGGCTCGTACCGGCGCCACCATTTCCCTCCTGCTGATGGGGCTGGTGATCCTGGTGATGATCAGCGTTCCGCTCAAACCCTGGAAGGTGCTGCTCGCCGTCGTCATGGCCGCCTCCTACGTTGGCGTCATGGCGCTGGACCCACTGCGCACCTACTTCGAACTCGATCTCCCACCGCAAAGCGCCGCACCGATTCTGCTCGGCGCCAGCGCGATCGGCGGTCTCGTGCTGCTCGTGACGCCGACCGTCGTCCAACGCATGTTCGGACCAAACCAATGACCGATTTCGACACGATTCTCTACGCCGCCGACGACAAGGTCGCCACCATCACGCTGAACCGCCCCGACGTGCTCAACGCGTTCAGCCGCCAAATGGGCGACGAACTCCAAGTCGCGCTCCAG